>JANXQZ010000872.1 GCA_025353235.1 Bryobacterales bacterium | reverse complement strand
GTGCTGCTCAGCCTGCGCTTCAATTCGGGGTCGCTTTCTGCTTTGGGGCTGGTAGAAGCCGAAAACAGCAGCCAGACCGGCCAGCCAGACGATCGAACATTGCCGCGATATCCAGCATCCTTGTAGTAACTGAAGCCCGCTACTGCAACATACATGGCCATCAATGCCGGCGGCTTCAGGATCGCCGCGCCGTACTGATCCATGCCCAGGTAGGACGCACCGAGCGTCCCCACTTTGCCGTTTGACCAAGCCTGAGCGGCTGCCCATTGGATAGTGTCGTAACCGTCGGGCCCCTCATCCCGCAGCGGATACAGGCTGCCGCCGGAGGCACCGCGTCCACGGACATCCTGGGTTACGAATACGTACCCGTTTTTCGCAAAGAACTCGGCGCTGCGCCGCTCGCCGCCTTTCCCGTAGGGCGACCGGCTCACTAATACTGGAAACGGCCCTTTACCCGAAGGGATGTACACATCCGCCGCGAGTTTCACGCTATCTCTCATGGGCACCCATGCTTTCACGGGCTGGGCCACAGCCGCGACGGCCGACAGTCCAAATACAGATAACAGGATGAAATTCATCTTTCAATTACCGGCAATTCAATTCGGGAAGGCTCGCTTGCGGAGAAGTGGATCGTGGTTTTGGACGCCAGTGGATTCGGTTCGAGCCGCGGATAGTCGCTGCCGGTAATGTCGAACCGGATCCGATGCCCAACTGCGAACAGATTGCTGACGGTTCCTAGCTCGAGTGCGACCGCGTAGTGCTCGCCGGACTTCATCCAGACACTTCGATCGAACCCATCCCGATAGCGCAGACGGAGCTGTCCCACGGCAAGGAGCAGCGCAAAACCGTTCGGATAGACATCGATCAGCTTAACCACGAGGTCCGCGTCGCGAGCGTCTGACGTGACCCACAGCTTCGTCCGAGCCATCCCTGTAACCTCGACGGAGTGCCCAAGCGGTTGCCCTTCGAAAGAGAGAACATCCTGCCGCTCGTTAAGGGGACGGCTGTTGTCGCAGCCAAGATATTTCCGCGAGCACACCTGATCTGCAGCACAGTTTGGACTCCAGCCGCCCATTCCATAGCGTCCGCCGATGGTTGGGGCCGGATCTTTAGGATCGTAAAGAATCGTGCCAGCGCCTTCAAGCTGAACTGGCGTGCTCGATAAGCCGGTGTTTGCAGCGAGGAAATATTTCACGCTCTTCGCCGGTGGTGGCCAGGCACTCGATTGCAACCACGTGCCGCCGTGACTCAGTTTGCCGGGCTTCTGCTGATCGGTTCCAC
>JANXQZ010000840.1 GCA_025353235.1 Bryobacterales bacterium | reverse complement strand
TTCGAAGACGGCAAGGAACAGGAGGTCAAGTATTTCACCCGCGAAACGGATCTGCCGCTGACCATCGGATTGCTGATCGATGTGAGCGCCAGCCAGGGGAACCTGATCGGCATTGAACAGAATGCCGCGTCGCAGTTCTTTGGCTCGGTGCTCAGGCCCAAGGATCTTGCGTTCTTGATCAGCTTTGGGGCAGAGGCGGAACTCCTGCAGGATTACACCGGCTCCTCGAGGTTGTTGAAGGAAGGCTTGCAAGGCTTGAAGGTCAACTCGAGTACCGGTGGGCTTCATCCTGGACCCGTGCCGACCATCTATCAGCCGCGCGGCACGATCTTGTACGATGCCGTTTATCTCGCCGCTTCCGACCAGTTGAAAGGACAGGTGGGCCGCAAGGTTCTGGTCCTGATTACGGACGGAGAGGATCAAGGAAGCCGTTACAAAATTCAGCAAGCGATAGAAGCCGCCCAGAAATCCGATGCCATCATCTATGGGATTTACTACGTAGACCGCCAGTTCTATTCGCAAGGCGGCATGACCTTTGGAGGCGTGAGCGATTCAGCATTGCGACGTATGGCGGAAGAGACCGGCGGGCACGTTTTCAGCGTGGATCGGAAGAACAGCTTGCAGGATATCTTTCAACAGTTGCAGGACGAAATGCGCAGCCAGTATGCGATCGGCTACACGCCTACGAATGGGACCAAGGACGGCACGTTTCGCAAGGTGGATATCAAGACCGGCAATAAAGACTGGAAGGTTCAAGCGCGCAGGGGCTACTACGCGGTAAAGCCCGAACCCCAGTGACCAACCTAGCTGACAGGCTTTGAAATTTCCCGCGAACTAAGCCATTCGGCAAGCCGGGTGGGCCAAGTCTCTACCGGTGACCCCGGCTTCTTTGTCGCGCGCAATCCGAAGCCATGTCCGCCGTATTCGTATATGTGCATTTCGACCGGCACCTGATGAGCTTGCAACTCCAAATAGAACTTGACGGTGGGCACCACATGGGAGGGATCGTCCGTGGTGCAGACCATAAAGACAGGAGGCGCGTTGTCGGGAATTGGGAAGTCCGGATTCGCGGGAATACTCACCAGGGCGGGCGGAGTAGAGGGCGGCCCGGCCGGAACGGTGCCTCCACGGGCCGGTCTAGGTGGCGCGGATCCCGGCCTGTAAAAGGGATAAATCAGAATGTCGAAGTCGGGCCGCGAGCTTACGCGTTCGATCGGGTCGGCTGCATCCGGCTTGCCTGCATCGAATTTGGTCTCGATCATGCCGGCAACCTCGCCTCCGGCTGAAAACCCGATAAACCCGATACGGCCCGGATCCACGCCCCACTCTTTGGCTCGACTGCGCACGAGCCGGACTGAACGCGCGGCATCCGCGTAAACCTCGCCCGGCAAAGTGTACTTCGACTCGGGTGCGCGAGCCAGCCGATATTTCAGAACGAACGCCGCGATGCCTCGTTCGTTCAGCCAGTCAGCCATCTCCCAGCCTTCCTTCTCAATTACGAGTTGGCTGTGTCCGCCTCCGGGCGCGACCACCATCGCGGCCCCTGTAGCTTTCTCCTTCGGAGGAAGGAAGACGTAAATGGATGGGTAATGAGTGACTGAGAAATTTCCGGGTAGCTGGCCGTATTTGGAATTGACGGATGGCTTGGACACCTCGGCTGCAGTCATCCCTTCAGAGCCAGGCGCGCCACTGGCCCATAAGCGAATCTCTTCTCCGCGCACGGCACATAGGGCGGATCCCGCCGTGAGCAATAACGTAAAGCCAAATTTCAGTCTCATAGAATTGAACTGACCACTTTATCACGCGGGCCAGCATGATAGTCTCGTACCCAAGAGATCCTTCTGGAGTGATGAGTATGAATGTTCCGCAAGTGCTGGTGTTGTTGTTTTCGACGACCGCGATTACCTTCGCGGCAGCTCCTGACGGCGCGGATCTTTATACCCGGAACTGTGCTGCCTGCCATGAAACCCTAGCGATGCTCCAGAATCACGCCGGGCTGAAGACGATGTCGCCCGGATACATACTGCACTCGCTGACCAGCGGCGCAATGCGCACCCAGGCAGCCCGTCTGACCGACCCGGAGCGGGTTGCGGTGGCTGAATACCTTTCCGGCAAGCCTGTGGAGCCAATCGTAACCGGCACTGTAGGCCAGTGTTCCGGCCTGCCCGCAGTAATTTCTGCTGGACAGCAATGGAGCGGCTGGGGAGTGGACCTGGAGAATACCCGATTCCAGCCGGAAAACGCGGCCGGGCTCAGGGCAGATGAAGTCTCAAAGCTGAAGCTGAAATGGGCGTTTGGATTTCCTGGAGATTTCTCGAGCTTCGGTCAGCCCGCAATTTCAGGCGGACGCGTGCTGGTGGGCAGCGCCGGAGGAGTGGTCTATTCGTTGGATGCCGCGAGCGGTTGCACTTACTGGAGTTTCAAAGCGAGCGGTGGAGTGCGAAGCGGGATTACGATTGGCCCTGCAGACCTAGCTTATTTCGGCGATCTGAATTCAAATGTGTACGCGCTGAATGCCAACACCGGCAAGCTGGTCTGGAAGGCCTCGGTTGAAGACCACCCAGCGGCTCGCGTAACGGGAACTCCAAAGCTGTACGAAGGCCGGCTATATGTGCCAGTGTCGTCGCGCGAAGAATGGCTGTCCGCCGATCCTCGCTATCAGTGCTGCACCTTCCGTGGCAGCGTGGTTGCGCTGGATGCAAAAACCGGGAAACGGATCTGGAAAACATATACTATTGCCGAACCGTCCCGGCCGATGCCGATGAGCTCGGCGGGTACGCAGCGCCGGGGTCCATCGGGAGTGGGCGTATGGTCGTCACCGACCATCGACACGAAGCGCAAGATTCTATACGTGGGCACGGGCGACGGTTATTCCGATCCCGCCACGCCCTATAGCGATGCGATCCTTGCACTCGACCTGGATACCGGGAAGATCGCTTGGGCGCAGCAGATCACGAAAGGCGATGTGTTCAATGGGAGTTGCATCCAAGTCAAGCCCAGCACCTGCCCAACCAAGATGGGTGCAGATGCCGACTTCGGATCTTCTCCGATCCTCCGCACTCTTGCGAGCGGGCGGCGCGTGC
>JANXQZ010000826.1 GCA_025353235.1 Bryobacterales bacterium | reverse complement strand
CATTCCGGTGGCGCACGCGATATGTGAGCAGCCGCATGTGGCTGGCGGCGGAGATGCTCTTCCCGTCCATCTGCTCGACGTCCTCTGGATGGACTTGCTCATACCACCACTGGATGGTGGGCGGAACCTCGCTTTCGCGCCAGCCGGTGAGATCTTCCAGGCCGCGCTCGCGCACCACGCGCCCGCTTCTTGGCTCCCATTCGTAGACCAGCCCGTGGGTGGCTGTTAGAGCAAGCCCGAAGCGCTGATTCGCTTCTTCTATGCGGTGGCGGACCTTCACGAGATCGGTAACGTCTACGGCATGGATGAAGATGCCATCGACTTGACCGGCATCGTCTCGCATTGCAAGACAGACGAAATTCACATAGAGGCAATCAAGATCGCCGACCCCTGTGCCCGCGGGATCGAGTTGCACCTTGGCTTCTCTCCCCGTGTAAGGATCTCCGGTCTGGTACACGCGATCAAGAATTCCCAGGTAGCCTTGGCTGACGATCTCCGGCATGGCGTCGCGGACCGGCCTGCCCACAAGCTCCTCTCCGGAGCGGCCGGCGAGCCGCAAGTATTCGGCATTGTGCGATTCAAACACGTGGTCCGGGCCGCGCAGAAGGCAGACTCCGGTCGGCCCTTGAAAGAAGAGATCGCGCCACTTCCTGCAATCCAACTCTCGGACCTTATCTTGCTGGCGCAGAGACTGCTCGGCGCGCTTCTGTTCGGTTATTTCTTCGTAGAAGATGGCAAGCGCGCCATCCTTGGCTGGATAGGCTTTGGCGTGAAACCAGCGGTCCCCGGGCGCAGAACGGCTTTCGAACTCAACCGAAACCCGCTCCCGCGCCGCGCGAAGAACTTCGGTTTGTACGTGGGTGTCGACCGCCTCTGGAAAGAGTTCCCAGAAGCTCTTGCCCAGCATGTCTGCGCGCCCCATGCGGTTCAGACGTTCGGCTTCGGCGTTGGCGTAGGTGACCCGCCAATCCCGGTCCAGGGCGATGAATGCATCGGTGATGCTTTCGAGCACACCCATGGCTTGATCGTGGGAGGCGTCGACCGCCGCACGACCTTTGGTCTCAAGCTGAACAGCCTGTTCCCGCCCACGAGCCTTCGGAACAGTGAGCGAGGTTTCTGGAAGAGGCAAACGAGTGGTCTTCCTCATTTGAGGCGGCTTCTGAAACCTTCAGAGCGTAACTAGAGTGTAGCGCTTAGCGGAGCAGAGAGTTCAGTTCTTCTTCGGCGCGGGCCCAATCCTGTTGGGGATTGCCGCCTTGGCAGCCGCGGCGTTCCCAGTAGGAGAAAGCCAGGGTGGCTATGTCGTCATTGGTGATGGTGTGGACCGGATTTTGAGATGCTTCTGGAGCGGACTTGGGTACGGAAGTTCTTGGCCTGCGGTGCTTTGGAGCGGCCTGGGGGGCTGCTGTGGAGGTGTGAAGTTTCTTTGCCATAACCCATCCAGTTTACCAAGCCGAATGAACATTCTCCAATCACTTTGCTGTATGGATTCGATTAGGGCACTGGATTAAATTTTATTAAGTCTTCTAGAAGCGTGCGTCCGCTATCTTGCGCCGCCCCAAATGCTTTTTGATAAGCGTGGAATTTCTTAGTTATTTCCACCGCTTGGGCGGGCGGCATTTTCGCGCGGCTCATCATATCCCGCACATGTACGGGATTTGGCAATACCGAGTCTTCCGTCAATTCTTCGAGAGCCGTTTCGGGATTGTAGTGTTGCATTGGAATTTAGTTTGTTAGCCTTTCGGGCCCGCCAAGCGGATGCCCAAATCTCTCAGTATGCGTTCTGGAACGGTGGAGGGCGCCTCGCACATGAGGTCAGTTCCGCGCGCCGTTTTGGGAAATGGAATTACTTCTCGGATGGAAGTTTCGCCTGCCAGGATCATGACTAGACGATCGAGTCCCAGGGCGATTCCGCCGTGGGGCGGGGCACCATATTCGAGAGCCTCCAGCAGGAATCCGAAGCGGCGCTTGGCTTCTTCTTCGGTAAATCCGAGAGCGGAAAATACTTTGGATTGCACGTCGCGGCGGTGAATACGAATGGAGCCCGATCCTAATTCGACACCGTTTAATACGAGGTCGTAAGATTTCGCGCGGCAACGAGCGGGGTCTGACGTTAGCTTTTCCAGATCTTCGTCATGCACGGAAGTGAACGGATGATGGGCTGCATTCCAGCGGTCTTCCTCTGCATCCCATTCAAACATCGGAAAATCGACGACCCAGAGAAAACGGAAATCTTTCGGATTTAATAACTGATGGCGGTCGTTATATTTCTGGCCGATGAAAAGGCGCAATTGGCCGCAAGCCTGGTAAAAGGTTTCTTCGGGACGCTGGCCTTTGAGCTCGCCAGCCCATCCGGCGAGAATTAGCAAATCGTCTTCCGCCGCGCCGGACACCTTGCGCGCTTGCTCTACGATGGCGGGCTCGAGCCGTTTCAGGTCGTCATACACGCGCAAGCCGCGCTCCGCGCCATAGGCCTTTAAATCGTCGCGCTCTTTGCGGCTCAGTCCGCCCGCCTTGGGAACGTGAATCGCGATCGGGGGAAACTTGAGGTCTGCAATCGCGGGCGATTCGGGAAGTTCGGTCAGGACGTAGAACGGAGGCAGGCGAAGATCCGGCTTATCGCTGCCATAGGACTGCATGGCTTGCGCGTGGGTGAGACGGGGGAAAGGGGCTTTTACCTGGAAACCCGCCACTTGGCAGACCTGCTCGACGAGGGGCTCGATGGTTTCGTAGATGCGCTCCTGCTGCGGGAAGGACATCTCCAAATCGATTTGAGTGAACTCGGGCTGGCGATCGGCACGCAGGTCCTCGTCGCGGAAGCAGCGCACGATTTGAAAGTATTTTTCATACCCGCCGATCATCAGCAATTGTTTGAAAATTTGCGGTGATTGGGGCAGGGCATAGAAGAGGCCCGGCTGAACGCGGCTGGGTACGAGGTAGTCGCGCGCGCCTTCAGGCGTGGAGCGCGTCATGAAGGGAGTTTCGATTTCGTGAAAGCCCTGGGCGTACAGAGATTGCCGAACGGCGAACGAGATCTTCGAACGCAGGATGATGTTGCGTTGCATTTGGGGCCGCCGCAAATCGACGTACCGATATTTCAGGCGCGCGTCTTCTTTGACGTCGACCGATTCTTCCATCGGAAATGGCGGCGTGCGCGACTCGTTGAGTATCCAGATTTTGTCGACGACGATTTCCACTTCACCCGTAAGGATACTCGGATTGATTGTCTCGGGTTGACGCTTCTCGACGATGCCTTCTGCGGCGATGACCCACTCGGCTCCGAGGCTCTGGGCTTTCTGGTGCGTGGGGCCATCGGTCTCTTCTCTAAAGACAAGCTGCGTCACGCCGTCGCGATCACGGAGATGGATAAAGAGAAGGCCGCCTAGGTCGCGGCGGCGATGCACCCAGCCCATGACAAGAGCGCGCGAGCCCGCGTCAGCCAGGCGCAGGTCTCCGCAGGAATGCGTGCGGCGCAGTTCGCCTAGAAAATCCAGTTGTGTCGTTTCCATTCTCTATCTTGAATTTAGTCGAGCGGGCAAGCTCTCCCGCGTTACCATCTCTTGCTCCCCGGAGGTCATATTCTTGAGCTGGAATTGGCCAGCCGCAAGTTCGTCGTCGCCTAGGATCAGACAGAATCGTGCGGCGAGTTTGTTGGCTAACTCGAGCGAACGTTTCAATTTTCCATCCAAACCCAATTCGACGCTGGCACCGCTCGACCGGAGATCGTAGGCGATCGATGCCGCGACCCGTTCGGCTTCGGCGCCCATCGGCGCGATGTACAGATCGAGCGCAGGATGGTGCGCGTCCGGGTGTTCCTGCTCTACGCTCATTACTAAACGATCTTCGCCGATGGAGAAGCCGATGCCGGGGGAATGAACTCGCGAACCAAGGGACTCGGCCAGTCCATCGTAGCGTCCGCCGCCAAGGACGGAGTTCTGCGCGCCCAGGGCTCCGTGCACGATTTCAAACGTGGTGCGCATGTAATAGTCTAAGCCGCGGACCATGCGGGGGCGAATCTCGAAGTCGATGTTGCGATCTCGGAGATAGGCTGTGACCGCCTCGAAGTGCTGCTTGCACGGATCGCAAAGATGATCGTGGATCGAAGGCAGCGCATCGATGATGGGCTGATCCTGCGGAACCTTGCAATCGAGCACGCGCAGCGGATTGGTTTCCGCTCGACGCCTGCAGTCGGCGCACATGCCGGGTGCCACCTCTTGGAGGCGCTCTTTCAGGGCGGCAACGTAGGCTGGGCGGCAGTTGGCATCGCCCACGGAGTTGAGGAGGAGCTTGAAGCCGGTGAGTCCTGCGCGTTTTAAGACTTCCAGCACCATCTCTATGACCTCGGCGTCGACGGCGGGCGAGTCCGATCCGATGGCCTCTGCGCCGATCTGGAAAAATTGGCGGTAGCGGCCTTTCTGTGGGCGTTCGCGGCGAAACATGGGACCGATGTAATAGAGCTTTTGCAGTCCAGGCTTTTGATCGAGCCGGTGCTCGATGTAGGCTCGCATCACCGAGGCCGTGGCTTCTGGACGCAGGGTGAGCGAGCTTCCATCGCGATCCTCGAAGGTGTACATCTCTTTCCCGACGATATCGGTATCTTCGCCCACGCCCCTTGTGAAGAGAGCGGTGTCTTCTAAAATGGGCGTTCGAATTTCCTGATAGTTATAAGTGCGGAAGACCTCGCGCGCCACGGCTTCCACCCGATTCCAAACGCCGCTGGAGGGCGGCAGAATATCCCGCGTGCCTTTTACCGCTTTGATCAAGAGGGCTCTTCCCTGTAGATGCGGGCGGCTTCGACGTAGTGCTGCGCGTTCAGGCGGAATCGCTCGCGCTCCTGTGGCGTGATTTCGCGCTTTACTTTGCCGGGCACGCCCATCACCATGCTGTACTCCGGGATTTGCATTCCCTCGGCAACAACGGCGCCCGCAGCGATCACCGAACCTTGGCCGATATTCGCGCCGTTCAGCACGATGGCGCCAATCCCGATGAGGCATTCGTCCCCGATGGTGCAGCCGTGGAGCATGGCTTGGTGACCGACGGTGACGCGGCTGCCGATGTTCAGCGCGAAAGGACCGGGATCGCAGTGCAGCACGGAGTTGTCCTGGATGCTGGTTTCCTCGCCGATGCGAATGGTGTTGGTATCGCCGCGCACGGTGACGTTCGGCCACACGCTGGAGCGCTCGCCGACCATGACATTTCCAATCACTTGGGCGCTGGGGTCGATGTAAGCGGAAGCGGCAATTTGCGGAACTGCGCCGCGGAAAGGACGAAGCATGCGGTTTTGATCTCCATGTTAACATCCGCGCTAATTGGCGTACGCAGATTGCAATCGGGCGAAGGTTGACGAAGAGTTGCGATGAGCGCGAGGCGCGCAGGGAGCCGGCTGGAAAGCCGGCTGCAGCCAGGATTGGCTGCCCCACAAAGCAGCATAGCTGCAACCAAATTTGTCGATCAGGCGGTTGCGGTGCGGGTTTTGGCGCAGTGGCGGCCTACGATGAGGCGGTCGCGAAGGCGGATGTGGAACTTGATTCGGGCAGTTGAAAAAACGAAGCCATCGTCGGCCGGGGTATAGGTGAAAGGCCTGCCTGGGGCGGCGGTGGCGGCCGTTTCCTCGTCCATCTGATACAGGAGCGCGGCCTGTTCTATCTGTTTCTCTTCGCGGGAGAGGCGGGTGGCTTGAATTTCGGTGATCTGCTTGTGAAGTTTGAGGGCGCGGTTGGCCAGACGCATTTCGTAGAGACTGATGTTGCGGAGGGTCTCGGAGTGGAGGTGGTAGTTGCGGGCTTCGACGAAGCCGTTGTGCGCGGGGTCGCAATCGGTGTCGACGGTGGCTCGCTGATCGTCGATGGTGAGCGAGAGCTTGATTTTCTCGATGGCGGCGGAGTGGTTGATGCGCCAGTTGAGGTCGGCGTACTGGTGGACAAGGTTGAGTTCGACTGCGCCTTTGGGCTGCATGTCGAGATGAAATGCGGCGATGAAGGTTTTGTATTCCTGGAGGTCGGCTTCGGGGAGGACGAAGATTTGTCCGGTGAGGTTGCGGCCCGCCATGAGGGTGGAGGTGCGGGGAGCTTCGTCGGATTTCGTTTGGGTTGCAGTTTGAGATGACATGAGATTCCTTAGGGCTTCAGGGTAGCGGAGGGTGGGGAGGGAAAGAGGGGCGTTTATTCTGGATGTTCTTGATAATGGGGGAAATAGAGTTGGATGATTTATGTCACCGATAAAATGGAAAATGTTGATTTTCTTTCTTAAGCAGGCACTGTTGCTCTTCGCTTACATAGTTTACGGAGGAAAGATGCGCTTCTACAGCCTCCTACAAGCTCATTAGCAGAATTCCGGCTACAAGATTGCCGATCCGAGTTCTCGAAGCAAAATCTTGCGGCTGGCGGGACTTGTCGATTTGGGCGCAGGGAGGCGGTATCTTCCGCGGTTTTGAGGAATTGGTTCAGTTTGATTGTCAAAGCTATTCTAAAGCATCCTTGGACGAGTGGGACACCGCTGCACAGCGCCGGGTGCGAAGGATGAAAGGACGGGTCATTTTGTCCTCTCGGAGCAAAGAGGTGAGTCTTGATCCCTGAAAGTTTGCGGTGCCGGCCGCGATCTACCAACCCAGGAGCGTAAAGTTCCGTACTGCCGACCGTGAGTTCGTAGTATCCTTTTCCCATGACCGAAGTGGCTCCTCGCGTACTGAAAATTCCCTCTATTCCGAAGTTCGCCAGTTTGGACGAAGAGCGCCGTCACCGCAAGGAGCGCCTCGCAGCCTCGTTCCGGCTTTTCGCGAAGTTTGGATTCGACGAGGGCGTGGCCGGGCATATCACTGCGCGCGACCCCGAACTTACTGACCATTTCTGGGTAAACCCGTTTGGCATGCATTTTTCGCAGATCCGCGTCTCGGATCTGATCCTGGTGGATGGGAACGGGCAAGTGGTGGAAGGCGACCGTCCGGTGAATACCGCTGCCTTTGCGATCCACTCGCGGGTGCATCATGCGCGGCCCGACGTGATCGCGGCGGCCCATGCGCACTCGATGTACGGCAAGTCATGGGCGACGCTTGGGCGTCTGCTGGATCCGATCACTCAGGATGCATGCGCGTTCTATGAAGATCACGCGGTGTTCGAGGATTATACGGGCGTGGTGATGGATACGTCGGAAGGCGATCGTATCGCGCAGGCGTTGGGAGCGCGCAAGGCTGTAATCTTGCGGAACCACGGACTGTTGACAGTGGGCGAGAACGTGGACGAAGCGGTGTGGTGGTTCATCACGATGGAGCGGAGTTGCCAGGCGCAGCTGTTGGCGGACGCTGCCGGGAAGCCGATCCAGATTGGGCATGAGAGCGCGCTCCATACGCGAGGGCAGGTGGGGAGCAAGATGGCGGGTTGGTTCCAGTTTCAACCGCTGTGGGAGATGATCGCTCGAGAGCGGCCCGATTTGTTCGATTAGAACGAAGGTCGAGCTTTTGCGGTTGTAAGCAGAGCCGATCATCCCTCATAAGCTCGAATACTGGATCCTAAGCGAATCCCCTCCGGACTATTTTGTATCCCGTGACGCCGCGCCCATGACGGGGCTTGCGGACGTATAGTCGCCTCAACATCATCTCCGAAAATGGGAGTCATCGCCAACCACGCTCCTGAAGATTTCTAAACGGTGGTGATCCTTAAAAGCGGCAGTCACCACGATTTCTGGGCAATGATGGTGGGCCGATTGCCAATCGGCCGCAGGTTGACAACCTGCCCTACAGCGAACGGCACGATCGCTCTGCCGAATTTCGCCCGTACGGTCATAGGGCGAACCAGGAGGGCGATTCCATGATGAAACATTTTGCGATTGCATTGTCGATATGGGCTGCAACGCGCTTAGGGATTCGGAAAACGATTCAGGAGCATAACATGAGACAACTAGCGGCTTTATTGGCACTCGCGGCAATCGCGGGCGGCCTGGCGTGCGCTCGCGAGATGGCCGGGACGTACGCTTGGATGGGAGTTCATGAGGTGGGTGCGGATGGGACGTTCGAGTACATGCTGGCATACGGCGCGGCCGATTATTCAGCGCAGGGCAACACCGTGATGCTGAATAGCGCCCCGGTCAGCGGGCCACCGTTTCGGTTGAAGAACGAGACGCTGACGAAGATGCCAGGAATTCGAGTCTGGGTGGAAGGAGCTAACGGGCTGAAGGCGACAGGGAGCGGCCTGGAGCTGCGCTTCTGGGACGCGAGCAAGCCAATGCAGTATCAGAAGCAGTGACGCCTGCCTCCCGTGATTCAATAAAGGATGATTCTCAAATCGCTCTCTTGCCTGATGTTTGCGGCCTGCTGCTTCGGGCAGGAGCCTAATCAACATCTAGCGGACATCAAACAGCTAACGTTCGGCGGCCAAAACGCCGAAGCCTACTGGGCGCCGGACGGCAAGCGGATCGTCTTTCAATCCACGCGGGACAAACTCGAATGCGATCAGATTTTTATCATGAACGCGGACGGCTCGAATCCCCACATGGTGTCCACGGGCAAAGGCCGGACCACGTGCGCCTACTTCCTCGCCGACAACAAACATATTCTGTACGGGTCCACGCACGGGGCAGGGGATGCATGTCCCCCCGCCGCGGATCGGAGCAAAGGCTACCTTTGGGCTGTGTATGCCGGCTATGACATCTATGAAGCGACCGACGACGGAAAGATCGTCAAGAAGTTGACGGATACGCCTGGCTACGACGCCGAAGCGACGGTGAACTGGAAGACCGGGAAAGTGATTTACACCTCCCTGGCATCGGGCGATCTGGACCTTTGGACGATGAAGAGCGATGGGTCAGGGAAGAAACGAATCACGACCGCGGAAGGCTACGATGGCGGGGCGGTGTTTTCGCATGACGGCAAGAAGATCGTATGGCGCGCGAATCGCCCGGGCACTCCCGAGCTCATGAAGCGCTACAAGGATTTGTTGGCGGATAACCTAACCAGTCCGATGAAGATGGAATTGATGGTGGCCGATGCCAATGGGAAGAATGCCCGTCAGATCACCGACTTCGGATGCGCCAGTTTCGCGCCAACGTTTACGCCCGATGATAAGAAGATTCTGTTTTCGTCCAATAAGCATAATTGCGACGGCCGCAAGTTCGAGTTATATCTGATCAATGCCGATGGAACAGGGCTTGAGCAGGTCACGGATTTTGGAGGGTTTACGTCCTTTCCGGAGTTTTCGCCAGACGGAAAGAAGCTAGTCTTCGCGACGGATAAAGACGCCAAGCAGCGCTACGAGTTCAATATCTTCACCGCCGATTGGAAGTAAGCCAGCGCCGATTATTCGTGTCGGAGCGCCGTAGCCGGATCGATGCGAGCGGCCCGCCAGATCGGAGCGGCGATGGAGAGGATTGCGATGGCGGTAACAAAGAGGAGAGCCAACCCCAAAGCGATGGGGTCTAGAGCTGTCACGCCATAGAGGACTTGGCGAATCCATCGCACCGATGCCGCGTACACAGCCAGGCCGGAGGCCGTCCCAACAAAAACCAGCCACAATGCCTCTTTGGAAAACCATTGAACAATGCGCAGCGGGTCTGCTCCCAGAGCGGCGCGAACTCCGATCTCCTTGGTCCTGGACTTTACCGCGAGATCGAGCGCGCCATATAGGCCGATGCCCGCCAGAAATGCCGCAAAGCCAGTAAAGATAGTGGAAAGCCACGCGAGCAGCCGCTCTTGCCAAAGGGATGTTTCCACCTCGTCACGCAGCGTTCTCACCTCGATGAAGGGGAGTTGGGGGTCGAGAGAGCGGAGGGATTCGCGAACCAAGGGAATCGCGGACTCGGGTTGCGCCCGGGTGCGAATATGCAGAATGAAGTCGGCGCCGAATCCGTTCACGACGGGGCTATACACGATGGGCGGCACGTCTTCGCGCAACGACCTGTATTTGGCGTCGCTGACCACGCCGACGATTTGATTCGCCGGCGCTGCCAAACCGTCCGGGCCCCTGCCTCCGAACAGCCGCCCCAGCGCGTTCCGGCCTGAGAAAAAGCGGCGAGCGAACGCTTGGTTGACGATCACCCTCTGCGGCTTTTGCTTATCATCGTCAGACCACGTGAAATCCCGGCCTGCGATCACGCGCATTCCCATGGTGTCGAAATAACCTGGAGTCACCGAATTGAGGCTGCTATTCAGGAAATCGTTTTTGCCGATGGTTGCTCCTGCGGCTCCGAACGTTCCTTTGACACCCGTGCCGCGCATCAGCCCGCGTGAGGCAATGCTGGCGGCTACGACGCCTGGGAGTTTGCCGACCTTGGCAAGCAGTTGTCGACTGAAAATTTTAGCTCGCTCAGGCCTATATCCTTTGAGGCCAGGATCGATGCTGAAAGTGACGATGTGATCGCGGTCAAAGCCGGGGTTCATCGCTCGCATCCGGTCGAACGTTTCCACTAAGAGGCCTGCGCCAATCAAGAGGAGCACGCAAATTGCGACTTGCGCCATCACCAAGATGTTTCGGCTGGATAAGCGCGCAGTGCTGGTCCGGCTTGCGCGAAGAAAGCTGGCTAGATCTTGCCGGGCGCCCTGGATTGCCGGTAAGAGTCCGAACAAAATCGCCGTAAGTAAACTGGCTGCTATCGCGAAGCCCAGCACGCGCAAATCGATATCGATATGGATGGCGAGAGGTTGCAGCACGGCACTTCGATCGCGGATGGGAGGAAATGCGGCCAGCAGCAACGGCCTGCATGCATACGTGAGAAGCACTCCAAGTGCGCACCCTGAAAGGGCCAGAACGAGGCTCTCAGTGAGAAGCTGGCGAACAATGCGCCCAGGGTTCGCTCCCAACGCAAGCCTGATGCCGATCTCTTGAGATCGGACCTCCGAGCGTGCCAGAAGCAGGCAGGCCACATTGCCGCAGGCCATAAGCAGGAGCAGGCCAACACATGCCATTAGCAGAATTAACCCTGGTTTGAACTGGGCGCGAAGCGAGGAGACTCCATTCGGCATGGGTTCCAAGCGAAAGCGCGAATCGAAGAAATCTTTTCCAGAGCTCTTGGCCAACTCGGGAAATGCATGCAGCTGGGCTTCTTCGTAAGGGCGTTGCAAGAGACTCTCGACCTCTGCTTCCGCCTGTGCAAGCGCAATCCCCGGGCGGAGATGGCCGAAGATCTGGAACTGCCGCAGAAAATACACGCTGGCGGCATCCATCTCAGGCTTTTCCGCAAGCAAACGGCCGGCGGATATGGGTATGCGGATATCGGGGCTCGTATCGACGGTAAGGCCATTGGCCCCTTTCGGAAGCATCCCGATAACGGTGAAGGCGCGCCCGTTCAGCCTCACGTTTCGTCCCACAATGGAAGCGGAGCCCGCCCATCTCCTCTTCCAAAAGTCGTAGCTGATCACCGCGTACAGGTTTCCGGCTTTTTCGTCGACGGGAGTAAGAACGCGGCCCAGGTGAGCGCCTACGCCAAGTTCAGAGAAGAAATTTCCCGAGACGGTATTCACCCGGATACGTTCTGTGGCGGATCCGTCCTCGAGTGCTACATCGAGATTGCCCTGGCAGAGGATCTCGGTCAGTCCAAAAGCGTGGGAGGCGAGTTGCTC
>JANXQZ010000820.1 GCA_025353235.1 Bryobacterales bacterium | reverse complement strand
CTTGCCGAGCGCCTCCACCGCCAAATTCGGCAAGTGATCGATACCAAGGGAAACGTTCGTGATCAAACGCCCTTCATTGGGCCGACCGGGAAGCTGGGCCAATACGAATACATCTTAGTGCCGGTGCTGGCTGCCAACGCGCAAGTGGAGGCAGTCGCCGGTTCTACCCGCGACATCACGGAGCGAAAAAACGACGAGGAGCTAATTGAAGAGGACCGGCGGCGTTGGCGTGATCTTCTGTTTCAGGCTCCTGCCGCCATTGCCGTTCTCCGGGGGCCGGAACATAGGTTTGAGTCGGTCAACGCCGCCTACGTCGGTATGGTGGAAACGCCTGCAGAGGCCCTCCTCGGCAAGTCGGTGCGGGACGCCTTCCCTGAAATTATTACGCAAGGATACACCGCCATGCTCGATCGCGTGTACCAGACCGGAGAACCCCATGTTGCCCGCGAGGCCCTGCTTCGGCTCGGCACCAGCGTTCTTAAGGATATCTATATCAATTTTGTGTACCTGCCAACAAGAGACAGCCAGGGCCAAATCGACGGCACGTTCGTGCATGCCACCGATGTGACTGACTTGGTGATGGCTCGAAAGCGAGTGGAAGAGAGCCAAGAGAAGTACCGGTTTCTGGCTGAGTCCATACCGCAGATGGTCTGGACAGCCACGCCTGACGGCGCGCTCGACTATGTTAGCGGGCAGGTAGCCGCTTACTTTGCAATGAGCCCCGAGCAAATTCTCGGTGCCGGGTGGCTGGCTCGGGTTCATCCAGAGGATTACAGCCGAGTAGTGGACCGGTGGCTGCACTCGCTCACGACCGGAGAACGGTACGAGACGGAATTCCGGCTCCGCCGCGGCGAAGACGGAGCTTGGCGCTGGTTCCTGGTGCGCGCCCTATCCATGCCTACTTCCGAAGGTAAGGTGCTGTCCTGGGTAGGCACTTGCACCGACATTCATGACCAGAAAGAGGGCGAAACGGCCCTGCGCAGAGCGAATCGCGAACTGGAGGAGTTCGCCTATGTTGCCAGTCATGACCTGCAAGAGCCCTTGCGCATGGTCAACATTTACACCCAACTGATTGTCAGGCACCTTGGAAGCGGGGATGGGAAGCTGAACGAGTTTGCCGACGTCGTGCGCCAAGGCGTCACCCGCATGGAGGCGCTCATTCAAGACCTGTTAACGTTCTCGCGCACCGTGCATACCGAGCAATCTCCCAGGGGCCCGGCGGATCTCGCGGTCGCCCTGAGCGAAGCGTTGTCGGTGCTAAAGAACCGTATCGAGGAGAGCGGTGCGACGGTTACCGCCGAAGCTCTGCCGAAGGTTTGCGCGGACACGGGTCAGCTGGCTCACGTCTTCCAAAATTTGCTCTCGAACGCGCTGAAGTATCGCAAACCGGACGTGCCGCCGAATGTTCGCATCTGCGTTGAGCAGGCAGGCGAGGAGTGCATTGTCTCCGTTCAGGACAACGGAATCGGTTTTGAACAGCAGTACGCTATGCGCATCTTCGGATTGTTTAAGCGCTTGCACAAAGAAGAGTATCCGGGCACGGGCCTGGGTTTAGCTATTTGCCAGCGCATTGTGGAACGCTACGGCGGCCGCATGTGGGCGGAAGGCAGGCCTGACCAGGGTGCGACGTTTTACTTTGCCCTCCCGCGCGTGTAGCTTGTTGTAACAGAAGCCGATGATCCCCGATTAGGTGCGCAGATACTTGTTGAAGAAATCGAGGGTGCGCTTCCAGGCCAACTTCGCAGCGGTCTCATCGTAGCGCGGCGTCGTATCGTTATGGAAACCATGATTCGCGCCTTCATAAATGTGCGCAGTGTACGTAATGTGATTCGCCTTCAACGCTTCCTCATACGCAGGCCAGTTGGCCATGATCCTCGTATCGAGAGACGCGTACTGGAGCAGCAAGGGAGCCTTGATCTTCGCCACGTCGGCTGCCGGAGGCTGTCCGCCATAAAACGGAACCGCCGCGTTCAGATCGCTGCCCATCCTGACCGCGAGCGTATTCGAGATTCCACCCCCGAAGCAGAAGCCCACAACGCCGAGCTTGCCCGTGCAATCCGGGCGATCTTTCAGCCAGCGCGCCGCTGCGATGAAGTCTTCCGTCATCTTGGGTTTGTCTACCTGCTGGAACAACTGGCCGCCCTTCTCGTCGTTGCCCGGATAACCACCCACGCTCGTGAGACCGTCCGGCGCGAACGCGATGAAATTCTCGGTTCCTAAACGACGAGCAACGTCTTCAATATAGGGATTCAAGCCTCGGTTCTCGTGAACAACCAGAACTCCCGGGCGCTTCCCGCTCGACTTTGCGGGGCGAACCAAATAGCCCTTGATTTCCCCATTGCCTTGAGGCGAAGGCACGGTGACGTACTCGGTCTTGAGGCGGCTATCATCTTTTGGGACTTGCTGCGCCCAGGCGTAGTTTGGACGAAGACTTTCCCAGATAGC
>JANXQZ010000584.1 GCA_025353235.1 Bryobacterales bacterium | reverse complement strand
GAAGTGTCCTTGCAACGATTGAAGAGCATCACGCTGTCGGCCAAAATAGACGGGATCGCGCTGCGGCCCGAGAGTTTTACTGCGGCCGGCGATCATGAGTATCGAGCGGACGTGCCCATGCAGGTGCTAAAGAAGGGCGCGGTAAACGTGGATTTCATGCTGGACAAAACAATCTCCCCGACGCAGGCCGACCCTCGCGAATTGGGAGTAATCGCCACCTCCGTCGGGTTGGAGACGAAATGAATCGTCTCTGTCTTCTCCCATTGCTTTTTGTTCCTTTACACGCGCAAGATTGGCCGATGTACCTTCAGGACTTGTCGCATTCCAGTTTCAACCGCGCTGAAACTCAGCTCAGCCCAAAGAACATCGCCGCGCTGCAGCCTGCCTGGACCTTGGATGCCGGTTCCGCACTCGCGTCCGCGCCAAGCCTCGCAAACGGCGTTGTGTATTTCGGATCATGGGACGGGAATTTCTCTGCGGCGGACGCCAAGTCCGGCAGTTTACTATGGCGCAAGTTCGTCGGGATCGCACCGGATCCTCCAAGCTCTGACTGTCAGCCCGGCATCGGCGTAACGTCGCAGTCCACCGTGCTCGGGACCACCGTCTACGTGGGAGGTGGAGACTCGGCGGTTTACGCGCTGAATGCCCGCAACGGCAGCCAGATTTGGCGAGTCCCGCTGGCTGACCCGGAGTCGGGAGCGTACCTGTGGTCGTCGATCATGCCGTATCGGAACGCCCTTTACGTAGGCGTGGCATCACTGGGGGATTGCCCACTGGTCCCTGGCGCCTTGGCACGCATCGATCTCGCAAATCCGCAACAGCCGCTGCTGCACTACCTCACCGCGCCGGATGTTTTGGGAGCTGGCGTCTGGTCCACACCGGCCATCGATCCCTCCACCAACACGATATTCTTAAACACTGGCAACGGCGACGATCAGGATGCGGGTACTGGCTCCTTCACGGAGGCTATGCTTGCACTCAACGCGTCGACTCTCGAGATCAAGGACTATTTTTTCCTTCCTGCTCAGGAAGCGACTGCTGATTTCGATTGGGGATCTTCCCCTACCCTTTTTACTCTGTCGAGTGGTGAGCCCATGCTGGCTGCAACGGCTAAAGATGGACTGTTGTATGCCTTTCGCCGCAGCGACCTCGGCTTGGCGTGGACCGCACGGCTGGCTGTCGGCTGCGTGAGTCCCGAGGATGGTTGCGGCTCTATCTCGACTCCGGCCTTTGATGGCGCCACCCTCTTCGTCGGAGCCGGAGTGCGCGACCCCAATGGTTTCGCTCTGGGAAGTTTGTATGCCATCAATCCTGCGGACGGATCGGTAATTTGGTATCGCGATCTCGACGGCATCGTGATCGCTCCGGTCACCGTTTCTAACGGGCTTGTGTTCGTGTCCAGCACGCAAGGCTTAAGGATCTACGATGCTCCGACCGGGCAAGCCGTTTGGGACGACAACCATGCAGGGCCGCTTTATAGTCAGCCGGTCGTTTCGAGCGGCCGCGTGTTTTCCACCTATCTTTCGGGCAAGCTGATTGCTTGGAGCCTACCTACGCTCGGACCGCAGACCTTGTATAGCTACAACGCTGCCAGTGGGATTGCAAGCGCAGCTCGAGGCACCATCGTGACATCGTACGGGACAAATCTGGAAGATGCCGGCGTGACGCTGGTCGACAGCGCGGGCGCGGAGTGGGCCGCAAACCTTTTTTATGCTCTTCCGAGGCAGATCAGCTACGTGGTTCCCGACCAAGCAGCCGCAGGCCGCGCCACGGTGAAGGTGACAGCCGCCGATGGGAGTACAAGCACGGGCGCAATCGAGATTAGCGACGTCGCACCGGGCCTTTTCTCGGCGAACTCCGATGGCAAAGGGGTAGCCGCAGCACAGGCGGTCTTAATCAGGGCGAATGGAACCCAAACGTCGCTGAGCGTGCTTCAATGCGGATCGTCATCCGGGAGTTGCTCGGCCTTGCCGATTGATCTCGGTACGGCTTCCGACCAAGTGATCCTGACGCTCTATGGAACGGGGCTCCGAGGTGCTGCTTCACTCGATAAATTTCATTGCACGATCGGAGGAGTACCGGCCGTGGTTCGCTACGCGGGTGCGCAAGACAGCCCTGGTCTCGACCAGGTGAACGTGCAAATTCCAGCCAGTTTGAGGGGTCGGGGGGAAGTTGCGATTCAATTGTCGGTAGAAGGGCAGCTCGCCAACAGGGTGACTATTAGCATCAAGTAAGTTTCTGGGATAATGAATCTTGGGTGAGCATAGCGCACTTGCACGACTAATCCGACAGGCTCGACTTCGCCACGCCTCTCATCTTCTCCTCCATCAGACTCTGTTTGCGGGCACGATCGCATTAGGAGGCTTGGTCGCACTGCTGCTCCTGGGCACGCAGATCCTCAATGGCTTCTGGCTCGTTGCGATTTTTGCCGTTGGGCTGGCCATTGGGTTGTACCGGGCCAAGTCGCGATTCCTTTCTCCCTATCGGCTCGCCCAGGATCTTGACCGCAAGCTCGAACTGCACGACAAGCTCTCCACGGCGTTCTACTTCAGTGAGCATCCCGGCCCTTCTCCCGCACTGATTGAACGGCAGCGCGCGAGCGCGGAAGATGCCGCACGAAACGCGAATCTTAAGGTGGGCCTGCCCTTTGTATTCCCGAAGACGCTCTACGCCTTTGGAGCGCTTGCGATGGTGGCGGCTAGCGTGTTTGCTGTCCGCTATGGCGTCACACACAGCCTGGATCTTCGATCGTCGCTGGTCGGAATCGCGTTTGACGGACTGCTCGGATCGAGCGAGGTGGCGTCGGCAAAGAATAAAACGGGCACGCCCAAGCCTGCAAGCGACCGCCCCAAGGAAGATGGCCTCACGGTAGATCCGTGGGAGTCCAAGGCTCTGGACACGCAAGGCGCTCCCGACTCTGCCTTGAATACCGTGGATACTCCCGATGTAAACAATGCGAATTTGAACACGGAAGCCAACGCGAAAGCGAACGGCACAAAGTCGCAGGATCCAATGCAGCAGCCCAGCGAAGCCACGGAGGATGGCGAGAAATCAACTCCTGGATCGAACCAAAACGCCGAGAACTCTTCCGCTCAGAACAAAGAGGGGAGCAAAGCTGGAAAGCAGCCTGGCGGAGAGCAGGATAAGACCGGAAATAGTTCCGGCGAGAACTCCAGTCTCGCCGACAAGATGCGAGATGCGCTCTCAAACCTGATGTCGAAGTTGAAGCAGCAAAAGCCGAGTAACGAAAGCAAGCCAGGTTCGCAATCGCAGCAGGGGCAACAATCGGCGCAGAAACAGGGCAACAAGGACGATAAAGGCTCGCCGCAGTCGGGCAAGCAATCGGACGCCATGTCGAGTCCCGATCAACAGGGCGACCAGGAAGGGCAAAGTTCGGACAAGGCCGCGTCGGCTCAGAACAAGAGCGGCAGCAAGAGCTCTGACAAGCCCCCGTCGCAGGACGGGAAGAGCGGGGTCGGCAAAGAGGACGGCGATAAGAGCGCGCGCGAAGCCGAGCAACTCGCGGCGATGGGCAAGATTACGGAGATCATCGGCAAGCGCACGGCCAACATGACTGGCGAGGTGATGGTTGAGGTAGCGTCGGGGAAGCAGCAATTGAAGACGCAATATTCTCAGCGCAAGGCGTCGCATGCCGATGCGGGCGGCGAGATCAATCGCGATGAGGTGCCGTTAGCATACCAGCAATTCGTTCAGCAATACTTCGAAGAGATCCGGAAGGTTCCGCCTGCTGCCGGTCAGCCGTCTAAGAGCAAGAAAAATCCCGGTTCCTAAGAGCAACAGGTAGGTTTACTCATAGCGCAGCGCGATGAGCGGATCCACCTTCGAAGCCCGGCGAGCCGGCAAGTAACACGCGAGCATGGCAACGCTCGCCAGCACCATGCAAGCAACCGCGATGGTGAGCGGATCGGCGGCATTCAGGCCATACAGCTGGCTCGAAATAAACCGGGTTCCGATAATAGCGAGCGGCAGCCCGATCCCGATCCCGGTCGCCACCACGATCATCGTTTCCCGGAAAACCATGCTCAATACCGCGCCCTGTTGCGCTCCCAACGCCATTCGGATGCCAATTTCATTAGTGCGTCGGGCAATCGAATAGGACAAGACGCCATACAAACCAACCGAAGCCAGCAGCAACGCCAGCCCTCCGAAGAACAAGGAAAGCTGCGCGACTACCCGCTCCTGCGTGAGTGACCCGTCCAGCAAATCCCCGAGGGAACTAGCCCGCATCACGGGAATCGTGGGATCCACCTGCGCCACCACGCGGCGCACGGAAGCAATCACGCTGGCCGGGTCGGCTACAGTGCGAAGCTCGTAGTAAACAGCCGGAGCGATGTCGCCCAATCCGTGGAACAGCGGGACGTAAAAACGGCGCGGGACATCGCCCCGCAGCTTGTGATCCCGATCGTCTCTGGACACGCCTACGATCTCGAACTGCATCTTAGTATCTGGAAACTCGTCCGTAATGTGCTTCCCAATCGGGTTCTGTTTACCGAAGTAAAATTTCGCCATGGACTCGTTGATGACGCACGCACGAGTAGCTGCGCCTGAATCTTGAGGCCCTATTTCCCTCCCCAGCAGCATCGGAATTCCGACTGTCGAAAAGTAGTTCGGACCTACCTGATCGAAGCGGGCGTTGTCGTCTCCGCGCTTCTGCGGCTTGTACCCCTCCACCGTAATTTGGTCGGCGGACTCCGTCCCCCCGAACAGCCCGTTTTCTGAAAGCGCCACCCCGCGCACGCCAGGCATGGACCGGAACCTGTCTAGCAACGTGGTATAAACAGCCGCGCGCCGGGCGCCCTGGTAGCCTGCGGCCAGCGGATCGATGCGCGCCAGCACGAGTTTATCCCGCGAGTAGCCCAGATCCACGTTCTGCAAATTGCGCAACGTGCGCAAGAAAAGGCCCGCGCCGATGAGGAGCAGAAGAGAGATCGCAACCTGAGCCACAACCAGCGCCTTACCGGCCGTGATGCGCGCACTGCTTCCAACTACTCCCCGCGCATTGTCTTTTAACGTGGCGCTTACGTCCACTCGGGTTGCACGCAGCGCCGGAGCCAAACCAAAAAGCACTCCGGTCAGAATCGATACCGCTGCCGTGAAAGCCAGCATGCGAAGGTCTGGGTGGACATCCAGAGGAATCGGAGTCGGCCCATGCGAAACCATCCTCAACAGTAAACTGCTTCCCCAGAAAGCCAGTAGGATTCCAAACACGCCGCCCAGCATGGCCAGCAAGATACTCTCGGTCATAAGTTGGACCACCAAGCGCGTCCGGCTTGCCCCCAGTGCTATCCGAATCCCGATCTCTCTAGAACGGGCAGTTGCTCGGGCGAGCAAGAGATTGGCCACGTTCGCGCACGCGATCAAGAGCACCAAGCCGACCACGGTCATGAGCACCAGCAAAGGCTGCGAAAATTGATCCCGCAGCGGCGACGCTCCCCGGCTGCCTGGCTGCACCTTGATCTTTTCTTCCGACAATTCGCGCGCCCGCTCCGCCGTTAGATTGGAACCGGTGGTTTCGCGCAGGATTTGTTGGAACAGCACGTTCATGCTGGACTGCGCCTGTTGCAAGCTCACGCCCGGTTTCAGTCGGCCGACTGCATGCAGCCACATCACCTTCTCAGCCTTGGCCGGATCGTCATGCAGCCAGTCGCGGCCGAGTTTCACTTGCGGCTCCATCATCATGGGAATCCAGAGGTCAGGCGACTCGCCCACCGTTTCGCCGAAAAACCTTTCTGGTGCGACCCCAATTACGGTGAAATACGTCTTGTTGATCTGGATTGTCTTTCCGAGAATGGAAGCGTCCAGGCCAAAGCGCTTTTTCCAGTATTTGTGGCTGATCACCAGATACGGGTCGCTGCCGGGCGCTTTCTCGTCATCCATGGTAAAGGCACGGCCCAGCGTAGGCTTGATGCCAAGAATGGAAAAATAGTCGCCAGTAACCAGGCGGCTACGAACTTCCTCCGGGCTGCCGCCACCAACGCTGATATTCAAAGTGCGAGCATCGCTCTCGGAGCCGAACATCCCGGTAAAAACCTGGTTGCGGTCCCGCATTCGCCGGAACTCTTCGAACGAGAAGAGGGAGCGCTCTCCGCCTTGCAGTCCGATCGAGACGCCAGAGGACGCGGGGTCGGAGACGAACACTAGGCTTTCAGGGTCCGCTACGGGAAGATTTCTTAGGAGCACGGCATCGATTAGGCTGAAAATGGCCGTGTTTACGCCGATGCCAAGGGCCAGCGATAGAACCGACACGATCGTGAATCCAGGGTTCTGCCAAAGCACGCGAACGGCGTAGCGCAGATTCTTCAAGAGTTCCGGGCCAAAACTGGACATAGCTTACGCTTACCTCTTGCCTTTGACGCGGCGTCCGCAACTTGGTGCCGCACTAGCGCACGGGATTGCTGTCGTAGTTCCCTATATTGCACCAACGATGTTACCAGCTGCTTCTGCTTTTCCGGCAATGGCGGCGCAATCTTTTTCAGTGCCTCGTGCTCGCGTATCCAATCCGGGAGCACTTCTTTCTCCAAGACGTTGCCCGAAAATCGTCGCGCACCTTTCTGGTCCGTGCGCGAACCATCCGTTTTCTGAGGCAACCACGCTACATGCGGGAGGACCAACAACGTGCACCCTTGCGGAGAAAGGCAGGGATTGGCCAGTGGACGCCCTAATGCAGGCCATACCCACCGGTCCCGATACACCAGGCTAGCGGATCTCGAAAGCCAAGCACCAGCCGGATGGGACGGCATCGCATATACGACAACCCGGCGGCTGTTTGTGAGACAAGAGCCATAGAGCGTCGGCCGGTCTGGTTACAGGAACGCGGACGCAATTCGAGTATTTAATAGCCGAACCAAAATTTGTCGAGGGGGAAGTTTCGGTTTGCTTCGACTCCTACCCATGAGAGCGCCACATCGCCTGGAACGAGGATGCCGTGTGCTCCGGTGGCTAACGTTTACTCAGTTGCCCACAGGAGCGCCGCGTATCGATCAAGGAGGCGTAGTGTGTTCTCAATTCTGAAGACAAGTAGATGACTTGCACAAACTAAGGAGAAGAGCATGAACTTTTATCGTCTTTCACAACGCGATGTCACGCGTGGCTCATTGGCTGTCGCCGCCGGCATCGTTTTCGCAACCACCATCGTGATTCCGGCGATGGCCCAACCAGGGCCTGGACCATTCGGCCCTGGGCCCGGCTGCAATGTATTTCCCGCGCCGGCGTCCGTCGGAGCCTCAGTAGGCCTGTCGTATTTTGGCCCCCCTCCTTCGGCAACCAACCAGAGCCTGGTTGGCCCGGTGCAGTTGCTGAAGTCGGGCACGATCGACGATCAGAAGGGCACCCTGACGCTCCCGCTCTATCGTGGAACGGTAAAAAATAACGGCAACAAGACCATATGGTACATCCTCACCGACGTCAACGATGCGAATGTCGCCTCGTTTCTAGGCATCAATTACTCGGCGAAGCTCGGGTTTGGCGTAAACAGCGCGCGCACAGCCAATTTCGACGATTCGGGAAACCTGGTCTTTGATCAAGGCTTCGTAGATTTTTCGCCAAAACGCAACGTGGTACCCGGACCGACCATCTTTCCGCCGTCGACTGCGACGGCCGGCTCAGTTGGCACCGCCGACTACAACCCGCTGGTTCGCGTCCTCAACGCGGGCGGCATGGTCTACAATGCGTCCATCGTAGCCTCCGGCGTCGAGGCCGGCGATATCAATTTTCCAAACGGGAACCCGGACTATAGCAAAGTCCACGATCAGGTAGTGGCGATCGATGCCATCAACAGTACCGTCACGCTGAACTTGGTCAACGGCTTCAGCTTTGGCCGCCCGGTTTGGTATATAACAATGGAGTCCAGCGACGCCACGGCGGCCGCGATCGAGGGTGCTACTTATGCCCCAATTTTGAAGCGGGAAGCTCTCGGCAAGGACGATAGTTTCGGCAGTCCGGTCGAACGACTCTTCCTGGCTATAAACGGCGCCTCCGATGGCGGCTGCGATAATCCGCAGCGGCAAGGGCTGATCGCGGCATTGACCGACGGCTTTCGTCCAAACAATGTACTAGGCGGCATTCCCACGATTGCTCCGGACTACAGCCCGCTATGGGAGGCCGAGCCGTATGAGTGGACAGCGAACGCTGTCGCCAGAGGCTTCCGCGGTCAACTCCGCGAGGAGTTTCATCTCTTGACCCTGGTCCAGGACGGGCTGATAACCGGCCCGGGCGGGGCAGCGTTTGGGTCAGGCAGTTTCATCGTCAACTGTCCAATTGCGCAACGGCTGAATTAACCCTGGGCTGGTAGGGAGAGGGTCGGGCAAGTCTCTGCATTGCAGGCTGCGCCGCCCTCTCCCAGAGAGGCAAAAGGCGCTCAGAATTCCTTCACAATCCCAAAAAG
>JANXQZ010000777.1 GCA_025353235.1 Bryobacterales bacterium | reverse complement strand
GGTTAAACCTTGCTCGTCGACGCTCTTGGCTTCTTCATGCTTCGCACCCACGTCCACCATCGCGGCACCTTCGCGCGATACTCCGGCGGCCCGGGCCAAGCCTGGATTCTTGTAAAGATCGACATACTTCACGTGCACTTTTGGCGATGCGTTCGAATACCGGTCGAGCAGATCCTTGGCTCCCGGGAACGCAGTAGGACGGTCAAAGTACGTGATGTTCACGTCGTTCTTCAGATCGCGCAGAATCTTCAGCGTTTGGTCCGATAGGCTGAAGCGCTTATTCGAAGTCGTATCGTACGACTTGTTGTAGCGATTCGCCAGGAAATTCACCACTACCAAAATCGCGATAAAGACGATGATGTAGAGAGTCGCGTACGCCGCGTACTTGCTTTGTCTTGCTTTCATCCAATCTGAGTTCACTTCGGACTACGACCTCCAACGTAGAGATTCCATCGAACGGGCAGTCAGAAACAAGCCCAGCACGATGGTGGAAAGATAATAAATGGCATCCTTGGAATCCAGCAGTCCCTTGGCGAAAGATTCGAAGTGGCGCGTGATGCTTAGGTAGGCCAGCACCTGCGCCCAAGTCGCAGTCTCAAATCCGGCTGACCAGTCGAGCACGAAAAGCGTGAGCGAGACGGCAAACGTCACCGCCGCTGCGATAATTTGATTCTTGGTCGTGGTTGAGATGAACGTGCCGATGGCCAGCAGTCCGCCCGCTTCCAGGATCAATCCGAGATACCCGATTGCCACTGGTTTCCAATCGGGATTTCCGTAGTGGAAAACAAAGATCAGGTTGATCGCGGTGAACGCCAGCAACGAGCAGTACATCAGGAGCGCGGCGAACCATTTGCCGAGAATGATTTCCATGTCTCGCACGGGCGAGGTGGCCAGCAATTCGATGGTGCCGGTGCGTTTCTCCTCGGCGAAGAGGCGCATGGTAATAATCGGAATGAGGAACAGTCCGATCACGTTCACGTTCGATAGCAGCGGACGGATCACCTGCTCGTTTACGTTCATCGGCATGCTCTGCCCGCGCATCTGCGATTCCATTCCCATGATCACGAAATACCCGAGCATGTTCCAGAAAAAATATCCGAAAATGAAGGCGTAAATCGTGAGCAACAGATACGCGATCGGCGAGGTGAAGTAACTGCGCAGCTCTTTCTCGCAGATTACCCAGATGTTTCTCATTGCGTTACTCCTTCAGAGATCCCTGCCGCCGGGACTACATTCGATAACACGGGTTCGGAGCCAGTTAGCTGCAGGAAGACTTCTTCGAGGCTCATCGCAGCGGGCCGCAGTTCGTTCAAGTTCCAGCCAGCCTCGACGATGCACCGGGCCAAGTCGGCTCGAATGGATCGATCCTTCAAACTCTCCACGTCGAAGACCTTGCCAGGACCGCGCCCTTCGCGCGGCAACACGCGACCTACACCGGCAACTCTTTCCAACCGCTCCTGAATAATGGACCGCTCAAGAGGGCCTTCGCGCCCCTCTACTTCCACCAGGATCGACTCCACGCCGCGTGCTCGATGCTGCAGATTTTCAACCGTGTCGGTAGCGACTATTTTGCCTTTGGCTATGATGAGCACCTGCTGGCACGTTGCCTCCACTTCCGGCAGAATGTGCGTGCTCAGGATAATGGTGTGGTCTGCGGCGAGGCTCTGGATCAGTTCGCGAGTCTGTGTGATCTGCTTGGGATCAAGACCGGAGGTGGGCTCATCCAGGATCAAAACCTCGGGATTATGGATGATCGCCTGGGCCAGTCCGACTCGCTGCCGATAGCCTTTAGACAGCTTACTGATTAGCTTGATTCGGACGTCGGCGATGTCGCAGCGCTCGCAAACCTCGCCCACCCTGCGCTTGAGTTCCGGGCCGGACATGCCTTTGAGCTTTCCAACGAAATCGAGGTAATCGCCCACC
>JANXQZ010000761.1 GCA_025353235.1 Bryobacterales bacterium | reverse complement strand
AGAAGGCCGACGCAAAGCTGCCGAAATTCCAGACCAATTGCTCGTTGTGGAACACCCGCACACCATCACTTTGGGACGCAACGGCCATCTCGAAAACCTGCTCGCCAGCAACGAAGTTCTGGAGCGCGCCGGCATCTCCTTCCATCACACGAATCGAGGCGGCGACATCACGTACCACGGGCCCGGCCAAATCGTCGGGTATCCAATTCTCGATTTGCGAGAATGGAAGCGTGACGTCGTGGCTTACGTCCGGGCGATAGAAGAGGTGCTCATCGGTGCTCTGTCGGATTTTGGGATCGCGGCTGGCGTGTCGCCGGGCGAGACCGGAGTGTGGGTGAATGGGAAGAAGGTCGCCGCGATCGGCGTCCATATCAGCCGCTGGGTCACGTCCCACGGCTTCGCGTTGAACCATGATACCGATTTGAGCTATTTCCATTACATAGTGCCCTGTGGCCTTACTAAGCCGGTAACGTCTATGCGCGAGCTGGGCGTTCAAGTCAGCCGCCAGCAAGTAACGTCGTCGTTGGCCAGGCATTTCGCGGAGCGGTTTCAGCTCGAAATTTACGAACACGTGGAACTTACGGAGACAATCTGATGATCGATGTTGTGATGCCCCAGATGGGGGAAAGTATCGTCGAAGGCACGCTGACGAAATGGCTGAAGAAGAAGGGCGATCATGTTGAGCGCGACGAGCCCTTGTTTGAGATTTCCACCGACAAGGTAGACACGGAAATTCCTTCGCCGAGCGCTGGCGTGCTGTCTGAAGTTTTAGTCGAGGAAGGCAAAACCGTCTCCATCGGAACCGTGGTTGCCAAAATCGGGGAAGCTTCGAGCAACGGTGCCAGCGCCCCTGCAGTCGCAGCAGTTACCGACGCGCCCGCCACGGACGTAGGCCCTTCCGTGGCTGCCAAAACGGTGGAGCCGCCCACCCACGAACCGGTGGCCGCATCGGCTGGGCCGTACCCGATTCCCGCTCCGGAACCAGAGCCAGCGCATGAGGCGGGGCCGGATGGCGATCTCGGTCCGCTATCGCCGCTCGTCCGTAGAATGTCGCGCGAATACAACATCGACCTGCATCAGCTGAAAGGCACGGGTGCAGGCGGACGCATTACCAAGCAGGACGTGGAAGCTTACATGTCAGCCCAGGGTGCGAAGACGATGGCCCAAAGCGCTCAGCCCGCAGCTCCGGCTCCCGTGGCACCACCTCCACAAGCTCCGCCGCCCGTCCAACGGCCAGCGCCCGCTGCTCCGCAACCCCAACCCGCCGTCGTCGGACGCACCCGCGTTGAACCAATGTCCACCATGCGGCAGAAAATCGCCGAACACATGGTGTTCAGCAAACATACGTCAGCCCACGTAACAACGGTTCATCGGGTGGATATGACCAAGGTGGCGAAGATGCGCGAGAAAAATAAAGCCGAGTTCCAGCAGCGCCACGGCTTCTCGCTCACATTTCTGCCGTTTGTCACCCGTGCTGCATGTGAGGCGATTAGGGCCTTCCCACTCCTCAACTCATCCATCGACGGCACGAATATCGTTTATCACGATGACATCAATATCGGGATCGCCGTCGCGCTGGAAAATGGTCTGATCGTGCCGGTGATTGCCAATGCGGACGAGAAAAACGTAACGGGTCTGCAGCGTTCCATAGTGGATCTGTCTACCCGCGCACGCTCCCGCCAGCTCAAAGCGCAAGACGTGCAAGGCGGCACATTCTCGATCACGAATTTCGGCAGTTTTGGCAGCGTGTTTGCCACGCCGGTGATCAACCAGCCGCAGGTGGCCATTCTGGGCGTGGGCACAGTGGAAAAGGTTCCAGTGGTGATCGAAGGGGACGCGATCGCGATCCGTTCACAGTGTTTCCTCGCGCTGACATTCGATCATCGGCTGATCGATGGGGCGTTAGCGGACCAATTTACAGCCAAGGTAAAGTCGGCGCTTGAGAACTGGTCGGAGTCGATTCTTTAGGCATGTCCGATCACAGCGAACGCTTCCTGGATTATTCCGAACAGAAGCTTCGACACTACGTCAACCGCATCCAGGATTGCCTCGGACGTCTTCAGCCCGAGCAAGTCTGGACTCGCGGAGGCGACAACGAAAACGCTGTCGGCAACATCGTGCTCCATCTTTGCGGAAACGTAAACCAGTGGATGGGGCACGGAGTCGCAGGTCGACCGAATACTCGGCAGCGCGACGCTGAATTCGAAGCTCGCGGCGGCCTTGGAATTGCGGAGTTGGCTGAACAGATCGGCTTAATCGTGAACGATGCGATTCAAATTATCCGCGCTCAAACGGAAGCGACCCTGCTCGAAGTCACCAAAGTTCAGGACTATCAATTGACCAAGCTGGAAGCGATCTACCACGTGGTGGAGCACTTCTCCGGGCACACGGGACAGGTCATATCCGCCACCAAGCTCCTGACTGGCCAGGATCTCGGGTATTACAAACATCTGTCGCAGCCCGTGCCGGTGCTAGAAAAAAGCGACCCAATTCCGTAAAGATCGGATATACTCAGGGAGGTTATAGCGTCTCCCCCGCTAGGAATCGCTTATGCGCCACGTAATTTGCGCACTCTCGCTGCTTCTCTGTCTCGCTCCGGCTATTCAAGCCAAGACCAGCCTTACCCTTATAATCCAGTTTGAAAACCGGCACTCGCAAGAATCGTTCGATGCGATGAAGAGCGAACTGCAGGTTCTTATGAAGGACGTGGCCATCGATTGGCGTTTGCTTGAGGAGATGCAGGCCGGCGAATCTTTTCCAGATTTGGTCGTGGTCAAGTTCAAAGGCGCTTGCCTGATGGAGAGGCTGCCCTCGTATTTGATCGATGAGCGGGGTCCGCTAGCCTTCACGCATACCGCCGAGGGACAGGTGCTCCCCTTTAGCGAAGTGGAATGCGACAAAGTTCGGCAGGCGATTCATTCCGCAATGTGGGGCGACGAATATAAGCATGCGGATGCCCTGCTGGGCCGCGCTCTCGGCCGCGTGTTGGCGCATGAACTTTATCATGTTCTTGAACACACGAAGAAGCATGAAAAAGAGGGCGTAAATCGCAGCGGCCTGACAGGACGCCAGCTAATCTCCGACCGTCGACCGTGACTCATTGCTATACGGCCGTGGCATCTTCCGGTCTGGCAATCCGTGGTCTGGAAATGAAGCTCCCATCCGAGAACATTTGTGCGATGTGGGTTTGATGAGTCCGAACTGCAGTATCTTTTGGGGATTTCGCTTCAACCTCGATGGCTCCCCCGTCCTTGCGCAGACGGGAATGGTGCGCCATGGTCTTGTGCGAACGCGCTTGCTCTCTGGTTTCCAGCGTATCAATCTGCTGGACAATATGCCTTCTCGGTTCTGGATTCCGTGGTGAGGGGGACAGCTTAGACCCCTTCGCAACCCGGTTGACGCTTTGGAGGATGGAGCCTCGCACCTGCGGTCAATCGATCTGCGAAACTCGGGTACCTTAACCGGTTTTCCGTTCCATTGATCCCCAACACCAAGCGTGGCGACCTATGTCTGTTTCTTGGCATCTTCACGACGCATAAATGCAAGCAGCCAGCGTACCTCGTCAACGCTTCTAACAGTTGAATCTGATATGGTAGTCGCTCTATGGCAACGGACGAGAAGACCTATTTAAAGGGTGAGATCGCCCGAATGAAAGAGGCTGCAAGAAGTTCGGAGACGCTACGACGCGAGTTGAAGCAAGCCATCGATCAGAGCCGCAATGCCGCAGGCAAGAAATCCCTACAGGACGAGATGGTCCGGCAGGAAAATATTACGAAGAACCTCAACTCCCACGTGAAGGACTTGGAGGCCGTATTAAAGAAAATCCCATGAGGCTGGCTTGCTCGCACGTTGATCACTCCAAGAGCTCATCAAATTTGCTGGATCTGCACGAGCGCCGATTCCTGCGGCGCCGGGCGCCCCACATTCTCAAGCGTAAGCACGCCTCGAGGGCACACCTCCGCGCACAATCCGCAGCCCACGCAAGAAGCTCGGGTGAAACTGGTATTAGCCTGCGCATAAGACCGAACGTCAATCCCCATCTCGCAGTATTTGCTGCACAAGCCGCATGAAATGCACATGTTCTTCTTAACCGTGACTTGGAAGCGCCCGAACTTCTGCACCAGTCCAAGCATCGCCGCCATAGGGCAGAAGTTGCGGCACCACACACGCGTTCCTCCGAGCGGATACAGCCCCACCCCGATCACTCCCGAGAGCATCGACACCACCACAAATCCATACAGCGACTGAAATTTATAGGTGAAGTGAGAAAGTTCCGGATGCTTGTTGCCGACACCCCACGTGATGAAA
>JANXQZ010000734.1 GCA_025353235.1 Bryobacterales bacterium | reverse complement strand
GGATGGCGTGGACTCGCGAGGGTTTGTCGTTACCGCTGATCGGGTCTTTTACCTGCGGCGGGAGCCCAATGGCTTATCATCCATCCGGCGCTTTGTGCTCGCGACGCGCGAAGACTCTCAAATCGCCTCGCTCGCGAAACCGATATTTGCGGGCCTTAGCATTTCACCGGATGGAAAGTACCTCATCTATTCGCAAAGGCTGGAAGCAAGTAATCTTATGCTGGTGGAGGACTTTCATTAGCGCTCCGCACATCGGAATAGATCCTGCCTGACGGCGTGTAGGGACGAGCGGGAGGGAAACAGCCTTTAGGCAATCGCGCTGGTTCATGAGTGATGCCTGCGGCTGATCGATGTTCAGAACGCCCATGCGGAGGGCCGCGGGCAATTTTTCGATGTGCTCCCATTAAATGCGACGCATTCTCGTGGATGCGGCTCGCGCGCGTTCCGCCTTAAAACGAGGCGGTGACCTCGGGGGTCTGGAAACGATTCAAAGGATGGCGGGACGACCGGGCCGAACCCATCTTCCGGAACCGGAGCTTAGCAAGCCCCACAATATGCTCCGACTGCCTCTGGGAGGCTGGCCCCGCGTGCCAGAGACGAACGCATCTGGTGGCAGTGTTCTCGCTCAGTGCTGGTCAAGGGCTAGCGGATTCGGCCCCGGCACGTTATCCATGCCCTACCGGCGCATGAGTTCGGGGGTCATTGGCGGAGGAGGTGTTGCGAGCTTAGGTGGGATAACTCGTGACGGCGCAGGGAGCGCCAGTTCGAGGACGGCAAGTTCGAGCCCAGACGGCGTGTAGCCATTCAAAAGAGCCGCAGTCTTACTGTCCACCCGAAAAGCATGGCGCGTATTACGGGGCACGAACACAAAGTCTCCTTTGCGGCTAGTTTTGATGTCGTCGCCCACGAGAAAAGTGATCTCGCCCTCGAGAATGTAAAAATGCTCGTCGGACCAGGTGTGTTTGTGCGGCAGCGCGCCCGAACCCTTCGGCAGCGCCTCATACATCAGCGAGTACCGCCCGCCCGTATCCTCCCCCTTCACCAGGATGATCCAAAGGATGTCGAGCCACCAATACGCGGGTGCTGTGTCCACGTTATGGACGAATGGGATTGAGCCGGGCACGGCTGGCAGATCAGGCGTCAGGTCAGTCATGGTTTGACTTCTACTTGTGACCGCGGGGCGCGAGTGGATCGGGCTCAGCGAGCCAGACTAGGCCGTACCGGGTGAGCAATTCGTCTGGCATCTGGCCGGCGGGCGCCGCTCGGCCCGGCGGCGGCAGCGTGCGTTGGTTCGTACGCTTTCCAAGCTCAGCGATCATCGCCTCCATGCTGGCCGGCGTATAGCCGTTCAGGATACGGGCAGTGTCACTGTCAACGCGGAAGGCGTGCCTGGTGTTGCGCGCGACACTGACGAAGGCTCCCGTTGTGGCAGTCCTGATCTCGCTGTCGATCAGGAACGTGATCGAGCCGTCGAGGATATAGAAAGTCTCGTCTGACCATAAGTGTTTATGTGGCGGAGGACCGGCGCCCTTAGGCATGAGTTGCTCCATCATCGACCAGCGTCCACCAGTATCGTCGCGGTCGGCGAGCATGATCCATAAAATGTCCTGCATCCAATAAGCCGGGGCGTCGCCGACGCTGTGGATGAAGCCTTTCGCACCTGCGATTGGCGGAAGATTGGGAAGGTCTGGCACGGGAATCTCCTTTGATGGGCCGCGGCCCCATTTGGGCGCCGCTTCGATTAGGTTTTAGGCTTGGCATGAACAGGAAGAATGAAGCGCCACGTAATCCGCGAAGCGCTCAAACTGGATATCGGGGTAGCGACTATTCTGGAGGTCACTAAGCGCGGTCTGACCGTTGGTCATGTAGAGAAGATAGGCGAGCATCACCTTCTTTTGTGGATCGGCTACCGCCATCGCGCTACGCAGATCGGCCTCCGAGCCGAGCGAGACTGGCCGGATGGGACGGCCCGTCCGTTCTGAGATGATCTCGCCAGCCTGGCGGAACGAGATGCGGTCACCGGCGAAAGCGAACTTGCCTGCGGGCACCTCGCGGTCAAGCGCGACTCGCGCCACCATTCGGGCCGTGTCCTCCACGCTGGTCACCTCGATCGTTCGACTTCCATCGCCGAAGAAGCTAACCGTCCCAGCGTCGAGGTCAACTGCCCCGTTGCCGGGTAGAAACATGTCCATGAACGCGCCTTGCAGGACGTTGACCTGCTCCAGACCTATCTCTCTGATGCGTGCGTCTGCCTCCGCGCGCATATCGAACAGCATGTGCTCGCCGGCTGTCGCCTTGAATAGGTCAAGTGCGAAGTCGGAGGGAATGATGCGGCGTACGCCGTTGTGCTTTCCTGCGTTCGCGAGGGCCACCTGTCCGTCGATCATTACGTCTGGGCCACCTTGAACAGCCGACACGATCACGTCAACGTTCTGGGTTGA
>JANXQZ010000732.1 GCA_025353235.1 Bryobacterales bacterium | reverse complement strand
TGAAAACTCGGTGATACCTGCCCTGAGATCGACGAGGACTACATCTACTTCAAGTACCTCCCCGAGAAAAAGCAATGCGTCGGTTATGATACGAGCCCGACCACGTGCCCGGACTAGCTGCTGAAACGTCACAGACGGACTAAAGAGCTGCTCAATGTCGCGAAACGCGGCGCTCCGCAGAGAGTGCTGGAGAGTAAAGATATTCGCGATTGTTCAACTTCATACTTATAAGCACCAAAGGAGCAACTTGCAGCCTATTCTTTCCATAGTCAACAACGCTCAGTTTTTTGCCGGCTGGGCCAGTCTTAGCCATTCCAACGTAAATGACTTCCAGACTCAGATTGACAGAGATTTTGCAGCGAAGTATTTCATCTCGGTCGACTTGCAACTTACAAAATATCCCATAAGTCCCATGGTGCTCACCATTCAGGACTACCCCGATCCAGGCGATCCAATCGGGGCAGTTGGCTATCATGGACTTACTCCAGCGGGTGTTCCTTTCGCGAAAGTCTTCGCTTCCATCGGACTCAAAGACCAAGCGACCAACACGGTTGCGATCACGCACGAAATTTTGGAGATGCTCGCCAACCCGTTCGGCCGAAATAAATTTCTCTACCCAGGCGGCGAGCCGTTCCCCTGGCGGCTGTTCGATGGAGAGGTGTGCGATCCGGTCGCCAAGCAGCACTACGCGATTGGGGATACCGACGTGGCTGACTTCGTGTGGCCCAATTTTTGGACGTTTGGATCGGCCGGACCGTGGGATCAATCTGGCGCGGTCTTCGCGACGGTGACGTCGGCACTGGGTGTGCCTGCGTTGCGCTGGACCAACGTGACCTTGTCGAGCTAGGCCATTTGGCCCACCCCTTACGGTCACGGCTCGGTAAGCAATTTAAGAATACTACTCGGAACGCCGGATCGCGATCCGCGAAAGGATGCGTTCGGCCAGAACGCATTTCTGCCCGGCATCGGCTGTCTGGTACTGAATGCCTGCCGCGTCCACGCGCTGCTCAAAGCGAGGCACGCTTTGCATAATCGCGATCCCGCCAGCCACTACCATCACAGCAATAAAATCGAAGTTTCTCCGCAGCATCAGACTACCCCCACGCTCTCTTCCACAATTCTTCCGTCGAAAAGCCGAATTGATCGATCTGCATAGCGCGCATAGCGCGGGTCGTGCGTCACGATGCAAATCGTCGCCCCGCCCCGATGCAGTTCCCGCAGCAAATCCATTACCGCCTCGCCATTGGTGGAATCGAGGTTCCCGGTCGGCTCGTCCGCCAGCAGAATCGCCGGATCGCCCGCCAGCGCGCGCGCCACTGCTACGCGCTGCTGCTGGCCGCCCGATAACTGCGAGGGATAATGCTTCACACGGTGTCCCATACCGACGCGCTCAAGAGCTTCATGGACCCGTTTCTTCCGCTCATCGCCGGGCATGCCGCGATAGGTGAGCGGCAGTTCCAC
>JANXQZ010000645.1 GCA_025353235.1 Bryobacterales bacterium | reverse complement strand
CGGCAAACTTCGCCACCTCGGCTCGCTGGGCCTCAAATTTCTCGCGCACTTGCGCAACGGTCATTCCCCCATGCGGAACAATCGCTTCCGGTGCTTGCGCTTTGCCCATCCGGGGAGCCATCACTTTCACGATAAACTCGGTCTTGCCCTTGGTCTTCTGCTCCCAACCGGGATTCACTGGCGACGCCATTGCTTTCGTCACATTGCCAAACAGCGCCGCTTCCGCCAGCACAATGTGCTCGGCCACTTCGCCTACTGACCAGCGTTCCGGAACGGGCTTCCACTTCCACTGCTCCTCGTTCAAGCCGTCGATTGCGGCCAGGAACTCTGTCCGCGATTCCGCGAGCCAATCGATCACCTGCTTGCGTTCGTCAGGACTCATTTTCGTATCGGCCCCGCTCAACGGCAGGGACGCGATCAAGATGATTAGCGTTAATGTTTTCATGACTTATTGGAACTTTACATCCACTGTATGGGCCTCGCCATACGCGAGATAGCCCGCATCGAGCTTGCCGACTGTAAGCGGCGCCGTAAATGCGGCCCCTCCGGCAGTGTTGATCGCTAGATTGGCGGACGCAACTTCTCCCGCGCTCGCGTCCACGGTGGAAGACGGCAGTTGAGACATGACGCTGGCAGGAACTACAAATTTTCCGGCCGAAGCGGGAGCGTTGCAGAAGAACTGCTTCCCGCGGCTCTTGGAGGGATCCGTAGGATTGATCACAATCGACGTGCCTGAGATGGTCACCAGCGATTGAGCGTTTAAATTCCCACCGGTCCAGGTGATGGTGAACGCATCGCGCGGGATCGCAACCGCCGTAGTTGCGACGGGTGATTCCAGATTCGTCGGCAACGTGATTTTCGCCGAGAATGGGCCGACATCGGAACCTCCGCTGCCGCTTACAGTCCAGGCGCCAGGACCGAGTGTTCCAAACAGCACGGTTAGGTAACCCCCTGTATCGGTATGCAGAATGCCGTAGGGACTTCCCACCGATCCCGCCAAGGCTAAGCTCGCACCAGCGTTCAATTCCTTGCCGCCGACCGTAGAAAAATCTGGAACATTGAACCCTGGCGCTGCAGCCAGCGTGTCCAGAACCGCGCATGACCCGCTTGCGACGGGATAATTGTAACCGCCAAATGCGAATAAAATGCTATTGGTCAATTGAAACGCCCCGTTCGCATCCACGGTGTCAAACACGCCGCCCACGCCTTCCGGCGAGAGAATCGAGACCACGGCGCGAAGCATAAGAAAGTGGCCGATATTGGCCGTTCCGCCTGCATCGAGCCGCGCCAGAGCATCTTGCATCAATCCAAGCGGGTGCACGCAAGTCTTCGAGCCGGCTCCGAGGGAGAGATAAAATTGGTTGCTGGGCTGTCCGCTGGCTGTAATCTCGGCAGGGATATAGCAACCCGTGGCGATATTGGCCGGCAGCTGGAAATTGATTTGGTCGAGTCCGGGGAAGTCCGGAGACCTCCCCGCATAGGTGGCGGGAATCACGGTGCCCGCAATGTTCACCGACACATTCGACCCGGCGGGAACAACGCCAGGGGGCACATTGTCCGCTCCTGAAATTGCGCCGAGGCCCGTGCCGTAAATCACCATGGTGTCGCCACCCTGCGCGCTGTTGGTGAGGGCGTTAACAGAAACGTCCGTCGCGGATCGGGCAATCTGGGCGATGGCCGGGCCATTTCCCTGACTGTTTCGAGTAAACACGCCCAGTGCCGACTTGGCGACCAGGATTTTGGAAGGCGCACTGGTCTTGCCGTTGAACGTAACAGTGACGCTGGCCGGACCGGCGGGAGTGTTGGACGGCAGGATGGCCGCTACTTGTCCAGCCGAAGAATATACCATGTAAGCGGCAATTTTCTGACCGCCGCTCGACACGGAAACAGAAGTCCCGTTTGCGTCTGGAAGCGAAGTGGGCAGCGGAAGGCTGGAAGGAGCCACCAGCGTCGAGGGACCCATGCCCGTTCCGAAGATCACGAAAATCGCGCCCTCTGCCACGATGTTGTTGCCGACAGGCGCCTGCGCATAACTAGCGGCATTCACAATGCCACCGATTGAGGGCTGCGCCACGGCTGCAACCGCGCATAGGGAAGTAAGTATTAGAAGTTTCAACCGGGAATACATAGCTTGGTTATAGCAACAATGGAAGCGTCGTATCGGGAATCGCGGAATCTGCTTTGACTCCACAAACAGATCGCTCGCACCATGCGAGAACCCCCACTTCGATGTCTTAATACAGCGTGAAAGCATAAAGAGCATCCCCGGCGGCTACCAAAATATACTGATGCCCATCCAGCGAATACGTCTCCGGAGCATTCGACACCTGCCCCAAATGGCTGTGCCACAGGATTTTCCCATTCGCCGGATCATAGGCGACCAGATTGCCCCCGTTATCGCCCGCGAACAGAAGCTTGCCCGCCGTAGTCAAAATTCCATTTCCGAGGTTGCCGCCCGTGCCTGGATAGCGATGCCTCCACGCAACTTTCCCCGTCTTATAGTCGATTGCCGTCAGAGACGCGCCCAAGGACCCAAGCCCAACCTCGTCCTTGCCGCCCAGCCCCATGGCCCCGCGCGGATCCGTTTCGGTCAAATAGTACATCGCGTACGCATCGTTGGCCGGCACATAAAACAGCCCGGTGTCCGGAGAGTAGCTAGGCGGCGGCCAATTCGTCGCGCCCCCGTTATCGGGCGACACCAGCGAGCCCGGCGCGGTCGAATCCTTGGCGGGATCCCGCATCGGCTGGCCTTTCGCATTCACCCCCTTCGCCCAGTTTGCCGCCTCTGAGAACTTGCCGGTCACCAAGTGCTCGCCTGTTAGACGGTCAAGCGTATAAAAATACCCGTTGCGATCGGCGTGCAGCACCAGCTTGCGCATCTTGCCTTGGAACTCGCCGTCGACCAGAATCGGCGTCTCCGTGGAATCCCAATCATGCGTATCGTGCGGATTTACCTGGTAATACCAAGCCATCTTGCCCGTATCCACGTTCACCGCGACAATCGAGCATGTGTACAGATTGTCTCCGGAGCGGCTGACGGGATTGGTATAGGCTGGCGATGGATTGCCGGTCCCGAAGATGTACAAATGCGTCTCGGGATCGTAAGCCCCCGGGATCCACACGTTGCCTGCCCCGTGCCTGGCTCCGTCCAGACTGCCCCAAGTCTCCAAGCCCGGATCGCCCTTCTTCATCGGCACGGTGTAAATCGTCCACTGCGTATCGCCGGTTTCAGGGTCGCGCGCCTGCACATATCCTGGTTCATCGAGATCGTTGCCCGTGCCGATTAAAATATGGTTTCCGATCGCAATCGGCGCCATGGTCGAGAAGTACTGCAAATTGAAATCGGCGATCACCTTGTGCCAGCGTTCCTTCCCGGTCTTGGCGTCAAGACAGACAAGATAGTCGTCAGGGGTCTCCATGTACAGCCAGTCCCCCCACATCCCGACCCCGCGGTTGCCGATGTGAGTGCCGCCCTTGGTCTTCCAG
>JANXQZ010000549.1 GCA_025353235.1 Bryobacterales bacterium | reverse complement strand
GACCGACGTGAATGTCGCCGAGGTGATGCATATTATCGGCGATGTGGCAGGGCGGCATTGTTTGATTGTGGACGATTTGATTGATACGGCGGGAACGCTCGTGAAAGGTGCCGAGGCGCTGATGGAAGCCGTAACCGAGGCCGCTCCGGCTTCCATCAGCGCCTCGGCACCTTTCACGAGCGTTCCCGCCGTATCAATCAAATCGTCCACAATCAAACAATGCCGCCCTGCCACATCGCCGATAATATGCATCACCTCGGCGACATTCACGTCGGTCCGCCGCTTATCGATAATCGCTAGCGGCGAATCCAAATGCTTCGCGAAAGCGCGCGCTCGCTCCACGCCCCCCGCATCCGGGGAAACGATGGTCATGTCACGCCGCCCCATGGATTCGAAGTACTCCACCATCACCGGGGCAGCAAACAAATGATCCACCGGAACGTCGAAGAATCCCTGGATTTGCGCGGCGTGGAGATCCAATGCGAGCACGCGGTCAGCCCCGGCCGTCTGAATCAGATTCGCGATCAAGCGGGCGGAGATGGGCATGCGCGGCTTATCTTTCCGATCCTGCCTCGCATACCCATAATATGGTAACACTGCCGTGATGCGCTCCGCCGATGCTCGCTTGAGCGCGTCCATCATCAGCAGCAATTCGATCAGATGCCGATCGACGGGCGTGCACGTTGGCTGCACCACGAAAACGTCCGCCCCGCGCACGTTTTCTTGAATTTGTAGGTAGATCTCGCCGTCTGAGAAAGGCTTTACCGTGGCTGCCCCCAGAGGACATCCGAGCGCTGCGCAAATCTTTCCTGCCAGCACCGGGTTGGCATTCCCGGTGAAGATTTTCATTTGATCGAATCTCATGTCAAGTATCGGCTTTGAGGAGGCCAAGCTTCGCCCGTCATGTGGGCGCTCAGTTGGCGGCGCCACATAGCGCGGTAGCGTGCTCGGCTGACCAACGAAATGGAGTGCACCGTGTTAGGTCCCATATTGGCGCGCAGAACTCTAGCCGCAGCGTCCCGGCTTGCACGGTTTTCGAAGATTCCAAAGAGGGTGGATCCACTTCCAGACATTAAAGCCGGCTTAGCTCCGAGTTTCAGCAGCTTTCCCTTAATCGCTTTTAGTTGAGGATGTTGGCCGAAGACAACGGCTTCGAAGTCGTTTACGACATTCCAGTACTTGACAGGCTCATTGTCCCCCATGCGCCATGCCAGCGACTGGAAACCTTCAATGTTACGCGACGTCAACCCGGGTGTCAAATCTCTGCGCAGCCCACGATAGGCATCGGCTGTGGAGACGTGGACTCCGGGAGTAACCAGAAGCCCGAGTTTCGCGGGCGGTTCAGGACAAGGATACAATTCAGCACCGCGTCCCACTCCGATGGCAGTGCCGCCAAATAGGAAGAACGGCACGTCGCTGCCAAGTTTGGCACCCATTTCGATGAGAACTTCGAGAGTGAGGGGCCTTCCAGTCAGCACCGGAAGTGCCAGTAAGACCGCCGCCGCGTTGCTCGACCCGCCGCCCAGACCTCCGCCCATCGGGATTCGTTTTTGCAGGCGGAAGACGACGCGGCCCTTGGCTTTGGAAGCTGCCAGCACGCACTCGGCGGCGCGGAGGATGAGATTGTTAGGAATGTCGATGGCCGAATCGAGTTCAAGGGATGTGCGCCGGGCGGGAGTAAATTCCGTTTCTATTGTGTCTGAAAGGGAGACAGTTTGGAAGAGCGTGCGCAACTCGTGAAAGCCGTCCGGACGCTTGTTCAGAACGCGCAGATCCAGGTTGATCTTAGCGAGCGAACGAAGGCTAACGCGGCGGGTGGACATGGCGGGGAGAAGAGTTTCAACAGGAACCCAATTGTAACTTAGCGGAGGCTCAATTATTGAGAATAGGGCGAGGCTGGCTCCACCAAGCAAGTAGCGATGGCTCAAGAATATGACGTTGTCTTAAAGCTGCTGTTCCGGGAATCCGCTCAAACTCATGTTGAAGACTTTGGCTGGCGGCCCGGTGGCGGACTGGCTGGATCAGGAACTCCCGGAGATGCGCAACCATCGCGCTGACATGGTGGGGAGAACCGAGCAAGGCGAGATCGTTCACTTGGAATTTCAGAGCAGCAATGAGCCGTTTATGGAAGTGCGCATGGCGGCTTATTACATTGACTTGGTCCAAAAGTTCGGGCATCATGTTCGGCAAGTGCTGGTGTATGTTGGTCGGGATAGGCTTCGGATGCAGGATCGATATGAGAGTCCCGCGATGAGCTTTCGTTACAGCTTGGTGGACATTCGAAGTCTGGATGGGGAGCGTTTTCTCTCCAGTCCGGCGGTGGGCGATCAGATCCTGGCCGTGTTGATGCGTTTGAAGGATCACAGAGCGGGGATTCGGCGCGTCCTGGTGAGCATTGCCGGGCTGCAGCCGAGAGAGCGAATAGAAGCGCTAGACCAGCTTCTGATAATCTCGGGATTGCGGGGACTCGAGATCCAGATCGAAAAGGAGATTCAACATATGCCGGTTTTGAACAGTCTGCTAGATCATAAGGTTTATGGTCGGGAGTTCAAGAAAGGTCTGGCCGAGGGGCTGGAGAAGGGGATGGAGCGAGGGCTCGAGAAGGGCGGAACTCAACTGCTGCACCACATGCTGGTGCGCCGGTTTAAGAAGCTGCCAAAATGGGCCGAGGCGCGTTTGGCTTCAGCGACCCACCACGAGATTGAAGCGTGGGGTGAACAACTGCTTGAAGCTGACACTCTTCGCGAGGTTTTCGCTGAACCACCTGCCAGGCAATAGGACACGCGGATCCTATCGGCCCTGATTTTTCTGCTACCGGTGCCGGGCACCGCTCAATCCATCGATCTGAGCAACGGTGTCCACCTTAGAATCGAGACTACTTCGGTTTACGCTCACGAGTTGATGTGACCGTCCCGCCGGTGACGATAGACTTCACCTCACGGTTGGACTCTAGTGCCTCGCCGCAATCGGGGTCTCGGGCCAATCGTGCCCACTTGCGGAGTTAGTTCTTCTCGACCGAGCAGCAGCCAACTGGCGATCCTTCGTTCAGGCCGGCTTCATCGAGCCGATCCGCCGATTTGTTCCAACTCGGAGTGTGGCGGGTCGATATTGTGGGTGGAAGGGGTCCACCAGGAACTCAATTGTAACTTAGCGGAGGCTCAATTATTGAGAATAGGGCGAGGCTGGCTCCACCAAGCAAGTAGCGATGGCTCAAGAATATGACGTTGTTTTAAAGCTGCTGTTCCGGGAATCCGCT
>JANXQZ010000544.1 GCA_025353235.1 Bryobacterales bacterium | reverse complement strand
GAACAGCTCGCGGTATTCCTTCAGCGTGGATCCGCAACCGGCGGCATTCGTAATGATCGCATCGTATTTGCCGGCCAGCAGAACGTCGATGTTCTGACGTGCTTGCACTCTCGCTTGATCTCGAATACCGGCGTGGACATGCAGCGCACCGCAGCAGGTCTGGTGCTCAGGAACCTCGACATCGCAGCCGTTTTTTTGCAGCACTCGGATGGTCGCTTCATTAAGCCGGGCGAAGCTGAGATTTGCGATGCAACCGCCTAGCAGCGCCACGCGGTGCTTCCGCTCGCTTTGTGTGGGAAAAGTCCGGCCGTAATGGCTGAAGAAGAAGGGCGTTTCCATGGCGGGCGCGAGCGCCTCAAGATCGCCCATTTTGCCAAACAGCTTCAGCACACCCGACGCGCGGACGAGTTTCTGCAGACCCAAGGCTTGGTAAAGCCAGAGCAGCCTTCCTGAAATCTGGAGATTGGTTCTCGAAGGCAGCAGCCGGTTGAAGACGACGTTCCGAAGCAAGCGTTCGTTCCAGGGCCGCCGGATAGTGTTCTCGATTTCGGCTCGCGCGGCTTCCACTAAGCGGCCATAGCTCACCCCAGACGGACATGCAGTCTCGCAGCCTCGGCAAGCGAGGCACAAGTCTATGTGTTCGATATAGGATGCATCAATGGGGGCCGCTCCCGTCGAGACTTGAACCATTTGATAGATCCGCCCGCGCGGCGAATCCATTTCGAGGTGCAACTCGCGGTAGGTGGGACAGGCGTTCAGACACAGGCCGCAATGGACGCACTTGTCCAGGTCGGATCGCTGAGGTTTGTCATGGAAACCGCTCGCTGACGCGCGCGGCTCAGTTACCGTAGCCGAGCCGTGACCGTGAGGGAGCGGTTTAAATGCGGCCATACAACCTTCCCCGGTTGAGCAGGCACTCCGGGTCGAACATGTGCTTCAACTCCTTCATCATCGCAAACTCATTCCCAGGAGGCTCATGCCCGCTGAGGCCACCGAACTCCAACACACCCATTGGATGCGACGCCGCCTCGCAGGCCTGGGCGAAGTACCCGTAGACCACCCCCGATCCCGCGCGGGCAATCGCAGGGGCAGGAAGTCTATCAAGCATGCTCCCAACCTCCGACAACTTGCCTGAGATCCTCATCACCCCACCCTCTGGATTGTTCGCAAGAAAGCGGGGCGTGAACTCGCGGATCTCATCCCAGAGGCTTTGCTCTTCCGCACCCTCCAGTATTTCCGACCCCGCAAGTTCGCGCGAATACCGGTCCAGCACGGCTCGGTTTCCACCGGCCTGTATCAGCAACCGATACCCCTCAATCGTCTTATCAATGTCGATGGCCGCAGGCTGCAGCACGCTTTTCAAGACGGCATCCCGCGCCGCGATGGCCTCGCCTATTTGCGCGAACCTCCGCACGAACGTGCGCGTAGCGGGCGGCATCGGATACACCTTGAAATTGATCACGGCCATAGCGGCGAGTGTTCCGAATGATCCGATCATCAACTTCGCCATATCCAGCCCCGCGACGTTTTTCACCACCATCCCGCCGCTCTGGACCAGCTTGCCTTCCACCGTGCCGAAGGTCATGCCGATCACCATGTCGCGGGCGGTTCCATACAGGCGGCGTCGTGGACCGCTCTGGTTGGTTGCTATGATTCCGCCAATCGTGGCTTGGGCGGCGAAAGGAGGGTCAAGCGGGATCATTTGATTGTGTCCGGCCAGCACGCGGCTCAACTCGCTATAGGCGACACCGGCTTCCATGCTAATGGTCAAATCGCGAGGTTCGTACTGAAGGATGCGATTCAGCTTGCGGGTGGACACTTGGATGTCAGCGGGGGCTATCGGACCGCCCATGCGATGCTTGCTGGAATTTCCCGCTAAGGCGATCCTATGACGCTTGGCACCGGCGTCCGCAAGGGTCTGAGCAAGTTCCTGTGGGGAGCTAGGTTCGATTAAGTTGATATTGCTAGTTTATCGCGAGTCATTTTGGCCGCATGATCGGCTATGGCCGGAGCATCGGTCGCGCTCTCGATCACGTAAGCATCGGGCGCATACCACTGATCGGGACCTTTCGGCAGACCCATCATCCAGAGCATATCGCCCACGCCTGCAAGGTCTTCAATGGATGCGAGCCATTGGGCAAAAACCGCATTCCGATCCGGGTACGGCGCCATCAGCCCGTATTCTTCCACCAGCATCGGCTTATTGGCGCGCTGTCCCGCCTCGAGATGTTCCCGTATCCACATCAAGCCGAACTCAACCGGGTCCTGATCTTTCGCCATGCTTTGCGGATACATGTGCATGGTGCCGAAGTCGATTGCAGATAATCCGAGCAGATCCTCGCAGCTCACTCCGTACTGACCATTGTAGAGAGGGTTGCCCCAGGCTTGATGTCGCTTGAAGTAGCCTTCATCGCCGACGCCGATCAGGTGGTTTGGGTCAAGCTGGCGGACGAACGCGCTCATCTCGTCCGCCCACGCGAGCAGCGTGTCGCTTCCTCCGTGTCCTTCGCAGCGCGGCTCGTTCGCGAGCTCCCAGGCAAGAATCGCAGGCTCGTTGCGATAGCGCGTGACAATCTGCCGCACCCAGTTCTTGTACATTTCCTTGCAGCGAGGGTCGCTGTAGAAGCTATTCTTGTGCTTGGCGTCCAGTCCCAGCCATTGGACATACTGGGGCATGCCGCCGAAATCCGGCCAATTATTGGTGAGCGTCAGAATTAGCCGAATTCCGCGTTCGCGGGCGGATGCCACGGCCCTATCAAGCCTCTGCAGTCCGTTCGGACCCTCGTTCGCCACAGGGGCAGCCTTCGCAGCGTCCCAGTATTGGAAGGAGACGTCCCATTCGCCGGGCGGCTGAGCGCTGTCGAGAAATGCCCAGATGCGAATCGAGTTCATGCCAAAGCTTTGCGCCAGATCCAGCGCGGCGTTGAGAGTGGGTTCGATTACGTAGCCCAAATAATAAGTGTTGCCGCCCACGATGCGATATGGCTGGCCGTCTAAGAGGAGTTGAGAACCCGATCGTTGCACGAAGCTGGAAGCAGCCGCCATTCGAATGATTATAGTGGATGCCATTTGGTGGTGCCAATTGTCATGAATTCTACGATGATTGGAACTTTCCTCCCAGCACTTCGGAATACCTGATAGACGCTACATGCAAACGGCTTCGCCTCAAGACGATCGCGATTTGCTGCAGCGCATGTGGGCCGGTGATGAGGATGCGTTTACAGTGCTGTATCGACGTCATCAAGGCGCAGTTTACCGATTTGCGCTGCACATGAGCGGGAAGACGGATATAGCCGACGAGGTCACTCAGGATACTTTCATGCTGCTGATGCGAGGGCGAAATCAATACGATCCGAGTCGCGGGAGCCTAAGCGCGTTCCTCTACGGAGTCGCCCGGAACCACGTTTTACGCGCTCTGGAGCGGGAACGGCCCTACGCGGCCAGCGAAGATGCGGACATCCCGGTCGACTCGGGCGACGTGCTCGGAGATCTTACTCGCAGCGAGCAAATCGAATCGGTGCGACAGGCCATCCTGAGCTTGCCCCAACCATACAGGGAAGTCGTGGTTCTCTGCGAATTGCATGAACTGGATTATGCCGAGGTAGCGGCGATGCTTCAGTGTCCGGTGGGAACGGTGCGCTCCCGTCTGCATCGCGGGCGAGCCTTGCTCGTATGGAAGCTGCGAGCTTCCGAGAGGTGTTCTGTATGAACTCGAACGATCAGAGATTGGATGATGCGCTTCGGGCTGTGGCGGGGAGCGGCCCGCAGGGTGCGCCGATAGCGGTCGAGGCTGCCCTGCGGCGCGAATTTCGGCAAAGAGCCCACTGGCGCAGGATCAGAATTGGCGCGTCCTGGGCGGGTCTGACGGCGGTCGCGGCGGCGGGAATCATTGCGTTCATGCTGGCTCGTCCAGCTGAAATTCGGCCACCCAAGGCGCTGTGGGCGCGAATTGAGGTGCCGCAGATTCCGGCAACCCGCCCGGTCGCACGACAGCAGATACGACGGCGCCGGGTGAAGCCTCAGGCGACCGAGGTGGCGACCAGCTTCTACTCGCTGCCGGAAGCCAGCAGCATGACGCCGCTGGAGTATGGGTCAGTGGTGCGAGTGCAATTACCCCGGTCAGCCATGCGCGTGGTGGGCCTGCCGGTAAATCAGGATCGTGTTTTGGAGCGCATCCAAGCCGACGTGCTGCTCGGCCAGGACGGCTTGGCGCGCGCCATTCGTTTTATTCAGTAGTTCAATTCAGCTAAGGAGAACCAACATGTCAACCTTCAAATATTTAGCGCTTGGATTTTGCGCCAGCGCCTGCTTCGCCCAGGTTGTTCCAGTCCCGTTGCCTGCGGGCGAATACAGGATGTCGGAGAATGTGCGTTTCATGTCTGCCGAGTTCGGCGTGGAGGGCAAAACCGTAAAGGGAGCCCCTTACTCGGCTCAAGCCGTTACCGAGACAACCCAGACGCTGGCCGACGGTAACCGGATCGTCAATAAATCCAGCACTGCCATCGCCCGCGATGGAGAGGGCCGGACACGGCGGGAGCAGAACATAAAGGGCGTGGGTCCCTGGGCTACCGGAGAGACCGCTCCCTCGCTGGTTTTTATCAACGACCCGGCATCTCAGGTAGGCTATGTGCTCGAGACAAACACGCACACGGCCCGAAAGACTACCCTATCAACCTCCTCCGCAAATAGTGCCAACGAAGCTCTGCATAAGAAATTGATGGCGGAAATTGAGAGTGGCGGAGCGGTAGGCTCAGGAGCAATGCATACGGAGACAATTACTGTACGCAAGATGGTGGGCGACGGGGAGGCCCCCGTTGTGATGGCTCAGGTCCATAATAAGGCCGCCGACGAAGCGATGGCTATGGAGTCGCTGGGATCCAAGATGATCGAAGGCGTCAGGGCTGACGGAAAACGATTCACCCGCACTGTTCCCGCTGGAGAAATGGGGAACGAAAAGCCGATGGCGTTCGTAAATGAGGTTTGGACTTCGCCCGAGTTGCAGGTGACGATAATGAGCAGACACAGCGATCCGCAGGCGGGCGAAACCGTTTACACGTTGACCAACATCCGGCGTTCGGAGCCCGATCCCGCGCTGTTCAGTGTGCCGGCGGACTATACAGTTACGGATGGGCCCAGGCAGTTCATTATCCAAAAACATGGAAAGTGAGGCCTAGCGGCTGGTCCTCCCCAGAAAGGCCGAGCAGAACGCGCCTTTCTGGGGTTAAATAAAACTTATGCTACGAAGTTGTCTGGTCGCTTTTTGCGTTGCGCTCACCTTGACCGCTCAGACCCCGGAAATCACCGGCGGGTCGGGGAGCTTCATCCATTCGTTGACGAAACCGTATCGGCCCCGCTTGGTCGCGGAGGTGAGTTTTGCGGATTCCCCGCGGCTTGAAAAGTTGATTCGAGCCGGCACGATTTATCTTTCTCTTCGAGACGCTATTGCGCTCGCGCTCGAGAACAATCTGGACATTGAGTATGCTCGAATCAGTCCGAGATTGTCGGACGCCAACTCGCTCCGCGCCGCCGCCGGGACTCTGCTGCGCAACGTTAGCACGAACATTAGCTCTGGACCCTCGTCGGCTTCCCTCGGCATTCTGGGCGGAGCCAACTCGCTAGGTTCGGGCGGGACAGGCGGAAGCAGCAACCAGGGCGGCGTGCTCTCTGGGTTGAACGTGCAGTTGGCTGGCACTGCAATCCCTAATCTAGATCCGACGCTCTTCGTCAACTACCAGGCGGCCCACACCACCAATCCCCAGAGCAGCACCTTTTTTACGGGTACCAATTTCCTGGTTACTCAGTATCAAAGCGTGGTAGCCGGGGTGCAGGAAGGCTTTCTAACCGGGACCACGGTTTCCCTGGCCCTCACGAACACGCTGGGATTGCACCAAAACTCTCCCAATAATGATTTCAATCCACTGACGTCGGCCGGTCTCCAACTGCAAATCACCCAAAATTTATTACAGGGATTTGGGATTGCCGTGAACAATCGGGCAATCCGCGTGGCGAGGAACCAGCGGCATACCTCCGATCTCGGCTTTCAGCAACAGGTGATCGCAACTGTCGCGAACGTGGCGAATCTCTATTGGGATTTAGTTACCTTTGACGAGAGTCTGCAGGTGAAACAACAGGCCCTGGAGTTAAACCGCACCTTGTTCAGCGACAACAAGCGGCGGGCGGAGTTGGGCGTGATTGCCGGCATCGACGTGATCCAGTCCGAAGCCGAGCTGAAGACGTCCCAACAAGATGTTACCAACGCGGAGACGCAAGTCCGGCAACAAGAGACGATCTTGAAAAATGTGCTGACGAGAAACGGCCTGGACAATCTGGCTATCGTTACGGCTCGCATTGTACCAACGGATCACGTGATTGTTCCCGCGAATGAGCCCGTGGTTCCGATTCAGGATCTGGTGGGCGAAGCTCTCGCGCATCGGCCGGAAGTGGAGACTAGCAAGGTGAACTTGGAAAACTCGCGGATCAATATGCTCGGCACCAAGAGCGCGCTGCGGCCAACGCTCCAAGCCGTCGCCACTCTGCAGAACAACGGGCAAGCCGGGAGTGTAAACGAAATCCCAGTTCCGGTCACGGTCAACGGGGTCACGACTTTGGTTACGCGCACTCCTGGGCAGGTTAATTCCTTCTTCCTGGGAGGGTATGGCACGGTGCTGGGGCAATTGTTTGGGCGAAACTTTCCGAATTATACGGTGGGACTGTCGCTGAATATCCCGTTGCGGAACAGGTCCGCTCAGGCCGACTTTATTACCGACGAACTAAACTATCGTCAGGCCCAGATTCAGGACCGCCAGCTGGTAAACAATATCAAAGTGAATGTGGTAAATAACTGGGTTGCGGTTTCCCAGGCTCGCGCGGCGTACGATACCAGCGTGTCGGCGAGTCAGCTGCAAGACCAGACTCTGAACGGGACCAAGCGCAAATATGAGTTGGGGACCACTACTTTCCTGGATGTGTTGATTTCTCAGCGCGATGCCGTGACTCGCAAGCTCTCGGAGATCGATGCGCGCAACCAGTACGTGCGGGCGCGGACGACGCTGCAGCAGGTTACGGGAAGGATTTTAAGCGATTACGACGTGGATATGCAGGACGCAGTATCGGGCGTGGTGAGGCGCGAGCCGGACTTGATTCCGGTAATCGATCAGGCTGGGCGAAAGAACTAATTTGGGCCGGTGGCCATGAGATGGCGGAGAGAGAGGGATTCGAACCCTCGTTAGAGTTTCCCCTAAACACGCTTTCCAAGCGTGCGCCTTCAACCGCTCGGCCACCTCTCCGTTGCTCACGATCAGTGTAGCATGCAACCTAGCTAAGCTAGGTCGAACTTCTCCTGGTGCAGCAAAGGATCCGCCTTCACCAGCACCGGGCGGCGGAGAACTTCTTCCATCTCTTCCAGGTACTTGTTCTGGTTGGATTTGAGGAACTTCGCCACTTCCGGATGCACCCGCAGCATCACGTCTTTACCCTCTACGGCCCGGGCTATCTTTTGCGCTTCCTGCAGGATCTCGCTCACCGTGGTTTGCACGCTCTTCACATAACCGGCTCCTTCACAGTAGGTGCACGGCGAGCATAGC
>JANXQZ010000530.1 GCA_025353235.1 Bryobacterales bacterium | reverse complement strand
ATTGCCAGAAGCCCATGGTGCAGAAAGTGGAAGACGGGGCGGGCGTGATCGCGGCGCAGCGCAAGACCGGACGCATTCTTCAGGTGGGCAGCCAGCGCGTCAGTTCGGTGCTGTATCAAAAAGCGAAGGAGCTGATTCACGAGGGCGTAGTCGGCGAGGTTCACATGGTGGAGGCTTGGTGGGACCGTAGCTCGTCTCAAGGCGCGTGGCAATATTCGATCCCGCCGGATGCTTCGCCCGACACGATCGATTGGGATCGCTTTCTCGGGCGCGCGCCTAAGCGTCCCTTCGAACCGATTCGCTTATTTCGCTGGCGCAATTATCAGGACTACGGGACCGGGATCGCCGGCGATCTATTCGTGCATCAGTTCAGCGGGATTCACTTTGTCATGGATTCGATTGGACCCACTCGGATCTGCGCGATGGGTGGAACCCATTATTGGAAGGATGGCCGAGACGTTCCCGACCTCATGATGGGCATGTACGAGTACCCGCGCACTAGCACGCATCCGGCCTTCGAACTCAGCCTGCGAGTAAACTTTGAAGCGGGCGGCGGGGATCAAGCCGGCTTCCGCTTTATTGGAACCGACGGCGTTTTGAATCTGTCCGTGGGCAACGCGATCACAGTGTCGAAGAAGCCGAAGCAGGTGAATCCGGGCACCACGGCTGGAACGTTTTCAAAGGCCATTGCCGATAAGATCATGGCGGAGAATCGGGCCAAGTATCCGGCAATGGCGGAGAATGCAGACAGCATGCGGGCCAGCACCGAACAACGTTTTGCCATGCCGCCCGGCTATACGGAGCAGTATGCGCACCATCTGAATTTCTTCGAGCATGTGCGCAGCCGACAGCCTGTGATCGAGGATGCTGTGTTCGGTTTGCGGGCGGCAGGTCCCGCTTTGTTGTCGAACATTTCCTACTTCGGGAATAAGCTGTGCTTGTGGGATCCGGAGCGGATGCAGGTTAAGGATCAGGCCTAACTTGTAGTCGCATGGTCTCGTTCACCTGCAACCTTTGCGGACGATTCAACAACGTTGAGGTTTTTGCAACCGAGCCAGCTAGCTGCAGTTGCGGCTCGAACGTACGCTCGCGCGCGCTCATCCACTTGTTGTCTCTCGAATTATTCGGACACAGTCTGATTCTCACCGAATTCCCGAAACTCAAATCAATTCGGGGGCTCGGCATGACAGACAAGGAGTGTTATGCCTCCATCTTGAAAGACAAGTTCGATTACACGAATACCCAGTATGATCGAGAGCCGCGCTTCGATTTCACCGAGTCTCATCCGAAGCTAGCGGGCATGTATGACTTTATTCTCTCGGCCGATGTTCTGGAACACGTCGCGCCGCCAGTAGAGCGGGTGCTGGACGAAGTACACAGCCTGCTCAAGCCATGCGGCTTCTTTGGAATTACAATCTTCTGCAACCCCCAGGATGACATGCGGGAGCACTTTCCCGAGCTGCGCCAGTATCGAACCGTTCCTCTCGGAGATAGCACGGTGCTCATTAATCGGCGTGCGGATGGAACTCTCGAGATCAGCGACGATCTGATCTTTCATGGAGGGAGCGGAGCCACTCTAGAGATGCGCGAATTCGGAGCAACCGAATTGAGGCGCAAGCTTGCAGCGGCAGGGTTTCATGAGTTTGAGTTTCTCACCGACAACCTTCCCGAGATAGGTGTTCTCTTCGACGAAGATGTATCTCAGCCCTTGATCGCGCGCAAGGAGCCGTTCGTATTGAGCGGCGCTGGACGCAGCGAGTTGGTTGAGCAATGGCGATGCGCGCAGCAAGATGCGGAGCGGGAACGTCAACGTGCCGCGGCTCTGTCTGAACAAGTGCGGCAAGCCGCCGGATCGCGCTGGCTAGGGCTTGGCAGGAGGTTGGGCTTGGGGCCTAGTCTCTTGCCGCCCCGATGAAAGCGGTTCTGTATATTTTGTTCGGCTGGGCGCTCACAAGCTTTACGGCCTGGGCGTTGGGGAGCTTGCTGCTGCGTTGGTTGCGCTTGCGGCTGGATCGGTTAGAGGAATTCGTTTTCGGCTTCATTGCCGGCGCGCCTTGTCTGAGCCTGCTGATCTTCATCCTCTGTACCTGCCATCTTGTTTATAAGGGAGTCTTGCTAGCCATTGCGGTGGCCAGCATTGCGCTTGCGTTGAAGACTCGTCCATGCGCGCCTCCCGAGCAAAGGCTGGCTTCCGTTCCTCTTCGATGGAAGGTCATGTTCGGGTTCGTTTTCGCCGCATTTAGCGTGTTGTACTTCTTTAACGCGCTTGCCCCGGAGACCAGCCCCGATGGCGCCGGTTACCACATTCCCATCGCATCGCTCTTTTATCGCGCTCATGGATTCGTGCCGGTTCCCTGGAATATGTTCGGCAATCTGTCGCTTGGAGTTGAGCTGCTTTTCATGATGGCTTTTGCATTCGGTCGACACTCAGCGGCAGCCATGGTTCATCTGAGTTTCCTGCTGGCGCTTCCTTGGATGATACTCGCGTTTGGAAGACGGTGGGGGTTTCCGACAGTTGGAGCGGCTGCCGGATTAATGGTCTTCGCGAGTCCGATCTTGGGGATCGATGGCACCTCGGCCTACAACGATGTGGCTCTTGCGGCAGTCGTGTTTGGCATGTACTACTTCATGGCGATGTGGGATCGCGAGCGGTCAACGTCTTTACTGATCCCGGCTGGCTTGCTTGCGGGCTTCGCGTTCGCGACCAAGTACACGGGCGGAGTCGCTGTTCCTTATGCTTTGCTGTATGTAGCTTGGAAGGCTCGACATTCGCGCGCGCACATGCTAAAGGCCACGCTAGTAGTTGGTTTGTGCGCGATTGGAATGATGGCTCCGTGGCTGGTCAAGAATTGGATTTACGTTCAAAACCCACTTGCTCCATTCGCGAATAGCGTGTTCCCGAATCCCTACTTTCATATCTCAGCGGAACAGGATCTAAGAGAGTATCTGAAGACCTACGGACTGGATAC
>JANXQZ010000467.1 GCA_025353235.1 Bryobacterales bacterium | reverse complement strand
GCCAATCCTTCACCACGACGTATTCGAGCTCCTCATGCAGGAACTCTTCCGTCGCGCGCTCATACGTGGAATCCACTTCCACGAAATCCGCCAGCACGCCCGCAGGCTTCAACTCCGATTGGCCGCGCTCGATCGCCGTGAAGAAACGCTTGACGCTCTCGGTAGTGTATGACCGGTGAGAGATCACCTCTTCGAGCGAATCCTTCCGTGCCTTGATCCGCGAAGCTTCCGCGCGCAGTTGATCGAGTTGCCGACGCGACTCGTTCAGCTTGGCCTTGCGGCTGTTCAGTTCCGAATCGACCGTGCGGCGCTGCTCCTGAACCGAGTTGAGCTCAAGCTGGCGCGCCTCCAGCTTCTTGGACAATTCCTCCTTCAACCCACCCAGGCGCTCCAGATCCGCCGTCGCCTGCTCTTCTTCGCGCTTGGATCGAGCCGTGTCCCGGTCAACTCCCGACAGGTACTCTTCCATCTGCGCCAACTGATTCTTCAGCGTCGACGACTCGCCCAACAGCCGCAGCACCTGCTGACGACCTGACTCCAGCGTGCGATTGCGCTCCTGCAAAGCTTGCTGCAGACGCTCGCGCTCGCCTGTTTTGGCCGCGAGTCTCTGCCTTGCCGACTCGGTTTGCGATTCGAGTTCGGCCAACGACACGATGTGGCCTTCCAGTTCCTTCGATTGCTGGGCATGCCGCGTTTCCAGGCTCTTCGATTCCGCTTCGCCTTGGGCCAGACGCTGCTCAATGGAACCAATTTGTTTCGCCTGATAATCGAGCCGTCCGCTGGTGCGCTCCTGCTCTATGCGCAAGTCCGAGACCTGCTTGCGTGCGCCCGTCAGGCTCGCTTCAGTTCCAAAGCACTGCTCTTGCACCTGGGTGTAACTGAGTTCCTTCTCACCCACCGTTGCAGACAGGCCCTGAAACTCAGACGTCGCCAGATTGAGATCGATGGCAGTCTTAGCAGCCTCGCGGTCCAGCATGCGATACCGGCCACTCAAAGACTTGCGCAACTGGGCCACCATCTCCGTCCGCAGTTCCGCATAACGCTTCGTCTTGGCGGCCTGGCGCTTGAGCGTATTCACCTGCCTGCCGACCTCTTCCAAAATGTCGAACACGCGCGTCAGGTTCTGTTTCGCGCCCTCCAGCTTGCCCTCGGCCAGCCGCTTCTTATTCTTAAAGCGGGTGATGCCGGCTGCTTCCTCGATCACTCCTCGCCGATCCTGCGGACGATTGCTGAGGATCTGTCCGATGCGGCCCTGCTCGATAATCGCGTAACTCTCCGGGCCAAGCCCGGTGCCCATGAAGAGGTCCTGAATGTCTCGCAAGCGAGCGGTCCGGCCGTTGATCAGATATTCGCTTTCGCCTGAGCGGAACAGGCGGCGAGTGATCGTCATTTCCGACGATGCAGCGTCTCCATGGCCGTTCCCATTGGTCTCAGCCTTCGGGTCGAGCAGAGTCATGGTCACGGACGCCATGCCAAGAGGTTTCCGATCGCGGGTACCTGCGAAAATCACGTCCTCCATCCGAGCGCCGCGCAGGCTCTTGGCAGATTGTTCGCCAAGAACCCAGCTGATGGCGTCGCTCAGGTTAGACTTGCCGCAGCCGTTGGGGCCGACCACCGCAGCGATTCCGGAACCGCTGAAGCGCATCTCGGTCTTGTCGAAAAACGACTTAAAACCTTGTATTTCAACGCGTTTAAGCTTTAGCAAGAGGCACCCCTTTCCATTTTCATTCTCGGGGGATGTCCTCATCCTAAACCTGTTCGAGTAGAAAGTAAAGCGGGTGCCGGACTATATGTTGGGGTCTAACCTCGCGTCCTACCGCATATAGCTATTGCAGAGTAATAAACAAGGTCTGCTTGGTGCTGACCCCGCCTCCGTCTACGCTGAGCGCCACATCGCCCGTTCCGGCGGCTGGCACTTTGACATTGAACTGATACAAGCCCACGGCACCCGGGGCGAGTCCGGCATAGCAGGCGGAACAGTTCAGATCTCCAGCGGTTTGGCCAAAGAGAAAATTGGGTTTGGCGATCAAGCTTGAGGTTGCTGGAGCCACGGTTCCAGCAGGAACATTCGGAGTTACCGGACCGAACCCAATTCCATAAATCGTGATGATGTCGCCAGCCTTGGCGGGACGGAACGGCAGTCCGCTGATTAACCCGGTCGGCCCGACGTAGGTGCCTGGCGAACTCGCAAACTGAGCAACCAGATATTGCTTGCCGCCCACGTTCCAGGCCGATGGTGCGAGCACGGCTGGAGCCACAGCCGTTTTCTGCACAGAGATTGGGTCGCTGCTTCCAGCCGAGTTGGTTACCACCAACTGTACGGGGCCGGTAGCAGAGTCGTCAGGCACCTGTACGTTCACTTGCCCTGGGCTGATGTAATCGACGAAGGCCTGTTTGCCATTGATGGTTACCGACACTCCATCCAGAGAATTGGGCGCGTTCGATCCTTTGAAATCCGCTCCGCCCCATCCACGCGTCGTGGTCGAGATATCGCTTCCAAAAATCTCAAGCCACGTTCCAGAGGCAACGCCTGCGCTCGGATTAAACGCGCTCGCGCTTACGATGCCGGCTTGCGTAACTGTAGGCTTATTGCCTAGCACTGCTGCGGAGATTTTGAAGTTTGCAGTATAGATATGGTCGCCGGTGTCGTTCCCGTCTCCGTTCGCGCCGTTGCCAGCAACGTAAAATACGATGTCGCCAGCGCTTGCGGAAGGCGGAGTCCAAGTGACGCTCCACTTGCCGGTCGTGCTGGGAACGCTATGTTCGATGAATTGCACGCCCGCGTTGGCGGAGCAGCCTTTCGCGAGCTTCAAGGAATTGTCATCGCATAGCACGAGTTGTCCTGGAGCTGCAGTAAAATCCCCAGCTTGGCCACTGGATAGATTCGACGCTAAACGCGCCGTTAGCTGAAAGCCGTATCTCTTTGCGACGGGATCTGAAACCGTAACCGTCAGTGTTTGGGGCTGGCCAGGCACGTACGTATTTCCATTTGGGAACGAAACGGAGACACTCCCTCCGCCCCCATTTAACTTAGTGCCGAGATGACAGCTAGTACAGGCCTGTTGATCGTCACCAGGTGCGCCAGTTTCCCTTCGATCTGGACCCTCGGAGTAGGCATAAATCAGCGCCGCTACGCCCAACAGAGCGGCGCAACCTGACGCCGCTACTCTATGAAAACTTGTCATTTAAAAGATCACCCTTAATTTTATAAACACGCCAAAGCTTTTTTAGCTGTGGTGCTTAATGGAACTTCATTTATTTTTTCGCGAGCCACCCAAGAGAACCCACTATCAGCTATCTCGATGGACGCTTCTGCAACTTCGAAACGGTACGTGGTGTTGACGATCGTATGCCGGAATTCTCCCACCACCCGGCACACGCATGCGCCCGGAAGCTGGTCCGCTTGGGGCAGTTCCCAAAAACCCGCCATGCGCCGACTGTCTGGGGGACGCTGCCATAGAAGCAGCGAACCGCCCTTTTCGATAAGCAGCAACCGGTGCTCCACCTGTCCATTCGAAACCTTCTTCGCTTTGATGGGGAACTCCGACTGTCTGCCGATCCGGAGCGCCTTGCATTGGGCTTCCACCGGACACAACAGACATTGAGGCTGCGAGGGTAGACAGATTGTGGCTCCGAGTTCCATCATGGCTTGGTTGAAGTCTCCCGGCCTGGCGGGGTCAATCAGCTTATCGGCCAAAATCCGAAATCTTGCACGTACATCCGTCGAGCCGATATCCCCTGGCTCGGCAGTGACCCGGCTGAGGACCCGGAGCACATTCCCGTCTAGCGCCGCGGCCTTGATTTGGAAAGCGATGCTTGCCACGGCTGCGGACGTATACTCGCCGATTCCGGGCAGCGCTCGAATCCCCTCGCGATCGCTAGGAAAGCGGCCAAGCTCTACGATGCGGCGCGCGGCCTTTTGCGCATTGCGAGCCCTGGAATAATAGCCCAGGCCAGCCCAGGCATGCAGCAGTTCTTGTTCCGGCGCATCGGCCAAGGACTCTACCGAAGGAAAGCGGGTTAGAAACCGCTCATAGTAGGGCAGCACCGCCGCTACGCGCGTCTGCTGCAACATGATTTCGGAAATCCAGATGCGATACGGGTCGGTGGTTCGCCGCCACGGCAGGTCGCGCTTGTGAAGGCCGTACCAATGGAGCAGTCCCTGCCGGAACGCGCTGGCATCTATTCCGAACGGACTCAATCCTCTTGTCAAGGCCTGCGGGCTATTCCTCACTGTTTTAAATCATTTTGAAAACGCCTATCATTTTTTCTCGCAGACTGGACGATAAGGTAGAATAAAGCTTCGCAAAAGCTACTATCTGGATCGAACCAAATCAGTTGGTCTGTCCCTAGAAGGACTACGTGCGTTTGTGTGTGAATTTCTGCCTATGAATCGACAATTTTTCCGCCGTCCTCTCTGTATTTTCGCACTGCTATGCCTGGGCTTGTCATTGCCTGTCAAAAGTAGCGCTCAGACGATCGTCCACCAAGTCACCCTTCCGAGCGGTGTCACGTGGTGCGACGACGGCATGATCAACGGATTATTGACTCAGGTCAACACCTTCCGCGGGCAAAATGGCTTAGCGGCGCTTGCGATGGATCGAGTTGGAATGAAAGACGCCGAGACCAGGGCACCTCAATTCGCGGCCTATATGGCGACGCACGTTGTCGGCTCACCGGGATTCAATCCCCACGAGGGCTACGACACGACCGCTGCCGGTTTGGGCTACGATATCGTAAGCGAAAATCTGGCCTATCTTACCTCTGATCCGGCGTACATCGTATACAGCGTGTGGCAGGACACTTTGCACCTGAATGCGATGTTGGCAAGGGACGCTACTATTGCTGGAGTTTCCTGCGTGTACTCCTACGGATCTCCGTATTGGACTTACGAGCCGGCTCGCGGCGCGGTTACTCCGATACCAACCCCTGCTCCGACCCCTACCCCTACGCTCGACAGCGAGGAGTGGGCCTTTTTAACTCTGATCAATAGCTACCGCGCGCAGAATGGCGCCGGGCCATTGCAGGTTTCGGTCGCCCTTCAAAACTCGTCGGCGTGGATGTGCAACGACATGGCGACTAAGAATTATGCCGGCCACACCGACAGTCTAGGTCGAAGCGCGCAAGCCCGGATTAACGCCTTTGGCTACCCGTACTCGCCATGGGGCGAAAACATCTCTGGCGGGTGGTCGGATGCTCAGACCGCGTTTACTCAGTGGGTGAATGCCTGCGATCCGGATCCCTCGGGCAATTGCACCTTTGCTCATCGACTTAATATGGCAAATCCGAACTTCGCCGTGATGGGCATAGGGCGCGCCTACTCGGCAAGCTCTACCTACGGCTGGTATTGGACGACGGACTTCGGCGGCACCGTGGATCGGACAATCAGCCCAAACCCCGTCCCCACGCCAGGTCCGGGACCGAGTAAGCCTGTCATTACCTCCTTCGCCGCCAACCTCTCGAACACCACGGCCGGGCAGCCTGTCACGCTATCCTGGGTTGTTTCCGGGGCAACCGCGCTCAGCGTCGATAATGGCGTGGGCAATGTCACGAACTACAATTCCGCCACTGTGGCCCCGCTGCAGTCGTCTACTTATAACCTGACTGCTACCAACAGTGCGGGCTCCAGCACCGCAGCTGTACGAATAACGGTAACTCCAGCTGGCGACACCTTGCCCCCGACGGTTCCGGTCCTTGTCTCCGCGAATGCCAAGAGCTCGGCGGAGGTTGACTTGGTCTGGACCGCGAGCACGGATAACGTGGGGGTGGCTGGATATCAGATCACTCGCAATGGTTCTGTGATCGCTTCCGTGCCCGGATACTCGCTCGGTTACGTTGACACTTCGGTCGGGGCGAACTCCACCTACGGATACACTCTGAAAGCCTATGACGCTGCCGGGAATTACTCAACCCCGAGCAACAGCATGCAGGTTACTACTCCGGCTCCACTGCCCGTCGCCGGAGCCTGTCCCGCTCCCGCTACGAATGCCTTTACCGGCTGTTATTACAACAACAACATGACCCTCTCGGGTAATCCAGTGTTCGTCAGGACGGATAGCCGAATCTACTTCGACTGGGGAGCGGGCTCGCCAGACGCGTCCTTGCCATCGTACAATTTTTCCGCACGCTGGCAGGGCAACTTCACGTTTGGGCAAGGGAATTACACCTTTACTGCAATTATCTCCGACGGGATGCGATTGTACATCGATGGGAACTTGATCTTGGATAGATGGCGGGATGAGCCCCCGCTCTACTACACCGTCTCGCAGAATGTTACCCAGGGTACCCATCTTGTAGTAGTGGAATACTATGAGCGCACGGGCGGGGCCACCGCTCAGGTTTGGTGGCAGAACAATTCTCCGGGAGCACAAGTCCCGGTTATTTCATCTTTCACTGCTAGTCCCCAAGCCATAACGGCCGGGCAGCCCGTGACGCTTTCGTGGTATGTTTCCGGTGCTACTGCGGTTAGCATCGATAACGGCGTGGGCGACGTAACCACCAAATCGTCGATCATCGCGTCTCCGACGCAATCCAGCACCTACACGTTGACCGCGTCCAGCAGTGCTGGCGTTATCACGTCCTTGGTCAAGGTGACAGTAACCCCAGCTTCGGACTCGCAGCCTCCTACTGTGCCGTCCATCGTTTCGGCGATGGCTAAGAGCGCAACGGAAGTCGACTTGGTTTGGGCTGCCAGCACCGATAATGTGGGCGTTGCCGGTTATCAGGTGCTGCGCAATGGAAACCTGCTCGCCTTCGTAGGAGCCGCTACGCTCGCGTACTCGGACACAACCGTGACCCAGAACTCCACCTATACATACGCCGTTAAGGCTTACGACGCTGCCGGGAATTACTCTGCGGCAAGTAACGGCGTTCGCGTGAGCACTCCGGCTCCGCCAGTTGCGGGAACCTGTCCAGCCCCGGCCACCAACGCGTTCACCGGCTGCTATTTCAACAACACCACCCTCTCGGGGAATCCGGTGCTTGTCAGAACCGACAGCCAAATCAACTTTGACTGGGGCTCCGGTACTCCCGACAATTCGATGACGCCTTACAACTACTCTGCCCGGTGGCAAGGAAACTTCACGTTCAGCCAAGGGAACTACACCTTCAACGTGATCACCTCGGATGGCACGCGCCTCTACGTCGATGGAAATTTGGTTCTGGACAGATGGCGGGATCAACCGCCCTACTACTACACCGTGGCGCAGTCGCTGAGCCAAGGCACGCACCTAATTACAGTAGAGTATTACGAACACACGGGGGGGGCCACCGCTCAAGTATTCTGGCGGCAAAACTGATTGGATGAGAGCGCCGACTCCTTAAGGGTCGGCGCTCTCAACCCTACAGGCGGTTAATCAGGCTCGCCACGTAGCCTGCGCCGAATCCGTTGTCGATGTTGACGACAGTAACATTTGAAGAGCAACTGTTCAGCATGCCGAGCAATGCAGCCAGTCCATGAAAGCTGGCGCCGTATCCGACGCTGGTAGGAACCGCGATCACCGGCACCGAGACGAGGCCGCCAATAACGCTGGGAAGCGCTCCCTCCATCCCGGCGCAGACCACGATTACGCGCGCTTCCATGAGCCGCTCGCGATTGCTCATCAGCCGATGGATTCCAGCCACGCCGATATCGTGGATCACGTCCACTTCGTTGCCCATCACCTCGGCCGTAATCTGAGCTTCTTCCGCCACCGGAATATCGCTCGTGCCGGCGCAAACCACCGCTAGTTTGCCCTTGCCGCGCATCACCCGATCGCCCCAGATGCGAATAGCCCCCGATAGCGGGAAATATTCGCAGTCCGGCAGCACGGCCTTCACCGCATCCGCGCTCTCGCGCGTGGCCCGGGTGATCAGCAAATTCTTCGATTGCTCCAGCAGCTTTAGGGCAATGCCGACAACCTGCTCGGGAGACTTGCCCTTGCCGAAGATAACCTCGGTCATGCCGTGGCGCAGCGCCCGATGGTGATCGAGCTTGGCATAGCCTAAGTCCTCGAAAGGGAGATGCCGCATGCGTTCCATAGCGGCGTCAATCGGCATCGCGCCAGTTCGAACTTCTTCGAACAAACTTCTCAGCTGATCTTGATCCATTTTGATTAGTGCTTATGTCCGCCCTGCTGATGGATCGGAATATTGCAAGGCATGTCGGACAGAGCGCACTTGGCGTGCTCGAACTGAATGGTCGAATGGTGGATATGAAACTGGCAGAGAACGTCCTTAACGCGCTTTAAAATCGACTCGCTTGCCGACGGCGGCATATCGTCGATCAGCACGTGGCAGCTCAATGCGTGGGCGCTGGAACCCAAACTCCAGATGTGCAAATCGTGGACATCGAGAACCCCTTCAATGCTTTGCATCGAGTCGATCACGGAGCCCAGCTTGAGCCCGCGAGGCAGGCCCTCGAGCAATACGTTGAGCGACTCCTTGATGATGTCCCAAGCCGTCCAGATGATCATGACGCCAATCAAAATCGAAAGAATTGGATCGATCTGCTGCCACCCGGTCCAGCGAATCAGCAACGCGCCCCCGATAATAGCTACCGAGCTAACGGCGTCTCCCAGCATATGAATGAAGGCGGCGCGGACGTTCAGATCGTCCTTGTCGCGATTCAAAATTAGCATGATTACGCCGTTCAAAACCAGCGCCATAGCCGCAACCACCAGCATGATTCCGGATTCAACCGCTACCGGATGGAGCAGCCTGTGGGCCGCTTCCCAGAATATGTACAGGGCAATTACGACGAGCGTCAAAGCGTTTACAAACGCGGCCAGGACGCCGGCCCGGTGATAGCCGAAAGTTTTCACATCGTCGGCAGGCTTAAATTGCAGATAGTAGCCGAAGGCGGCCAGTATCAGGGCAAGCGCGTCGGTAAAGTTGTGGCCGGAGTCGGAGAGGAGCGATAAGCTGCTCGAGCGAATCCCGGCGTAGACCTCGAAGGCCACAAAGGCGAGCGTTGCAGCGGCGGACCACTTCAGAGCCTTGCCGGTGCCGTGATGATGATGTTGATGCACAGATATTCCACTACTAGTGTAGAGCTTCGCAGGCCATTGAGCCAACAAAGTAAAACCCCCTGCATAACTGAATTATGCAGGGGGCAGGTAGCCCAGGAAGTTTCCCGAGGCTTCGTTGCGTCATCGCGTGAAGTGGCCGTTCCACAGGAGCGGCGGTTCGCCACTGAGACGAAACCTTGAACGTTAAAGCGGTCGACTTAACAGTCGGCCACCTCCCGCGTGGTTTTATTGCAGTCACTACAACCAATACTCATCTTAGACTGGACCACCTCCTTTTTCAGTGATAACCCAAGCATAAATCGCCTTTCCTAAGTTGTCAAATGTTTTTCACAAAGAATGTCGCTAGTATGTGATATGTCCGGTCT
>JANXQZ010000464.1 GCA_025353235.1 Bryobacterales bacterium | reverse complement strand
CACGATGTGCCCGTTGCGGAGGTGAAAGAGATTGATGGCCACCAGAGGGGGTTCGGCATAGTACGCGAAGATATCGATGTTCTCACCCTCGGCGGCCGCCATTTTCTGCTTCTGTTCCATCTCTTCGACGGTATGGATAAGATCCCGGAGGCTGCCAGCCTCTTCGAATCTCGTATCGCAGGATGCCAAGTCCATGCGCCCTCGCAGCTCGTCGCTTAGGTCACGCAGGCGACCCTCCAGGAATAGGCGCACGTTGCGGACAGCGGTCCCGTATGCCTCGTCCGTGGTCAACCCTTTCACGCAAGGTCCAAGGCAGCGATGAATATGAAATTGCAGACATGGGTGGGTATGGTTGCGGTTGAAGTCAACCTTGCAGGAAGGAATCAGAAAGTGGCGATGAATAAAGCTGACTAGCCGATGAGCCAGGTTGCCAGGGAAGTACGGGCCGAAGTAAGTGGATCCGTCCTTGAGGAGGCGTCGGGTGACGTAAACGCGCGGGAACTTCTCGCCGGTGAGCTTGATGTATGGATAGGTTTTATCATCACGGAGGAGAATGTTAAAGCGCGGCTGGTACTGCTTGATGAGATTGTTCTCGAGCGCGAGCGCTTCCTTATTGTTATCGACCGTGATGTAGTCAATGTTGCGGGCTTCGGAGATCAGCGTCCCGGTCTTGGCATCGGCGAGGCGTTCGTCGGAGAAATAGCTGCGGACGCGGGCTCGGAGGTTCTTTGCCTTGCCGACATAAATGACGGCGTCGTGCCTGTCCTTGTAGAGGTAGACGCCCGGAAGCAGTGGCAACTGCGCTGCGATTTCGCGGAGGTCCATGGATCTATTTCTATTGTAAATTGTCCTATGCCGGTGCGGGATGAATCGCGGGCGAATCGCCCGTTGCCCGCGCACGGGAGACTAGCGAACGGAGTAGAATTCGATCATGGCTACGCAAACGCTGATGACTGCCGAGCAATTCGATCAGCTTCCCCTGGAGGACGGCCGACGGTGGGAACTGCTGGACGGAGAACTGATCGAGATGGCGAGTGCAACACCTGAACACAATCATATTGCGGGGAAACTGAATGCGCGACTTTTTGTGTTTCTCGAAACACATCCTTTCGGTGTAGCCATCCCCGACACAGAGTTCGCCACCGGAGCGGACCGTCGACAACAGCCCGACGTGGCCGTGCTCTCTCCAGAGGCTTGGCGGCGACTCGACCGCAAGCGGGTGCCCGTCATCGAGATGCCGCTCATTGCGATCGAGGTGGTCTCGCCATCCGAGAGCGCCATTAAACTAAACCGAAAGATCAAGGCCTATATCGAAGCCGGCGTGAAAGAAGTTTGGACCATCTATCCGGACACCAAGCAAATCTACGTTTTCGGTTCCCAGACCGTCCGGCACTACGACGCCGGGCAGATCTTGGAAACGCCGCTTCTCCCAGGCTTCTCCCTTGCAGTTTCCGATCTCCTGCCATGAGTTATCCTGGATCTTAAGCCCCAGGCAAGCAAGTACGAGGTCTTTTACCAATGTCAGGACATTCCAAATGGGCGACCATCAAGCATAAAAAAGCCGCCACCGACGCGAAGCGCGGGAAGTCGTTCACCCGCATCATCAAGGAAATTATGATCGCAGCCCGCAGCGGAGGCGACCCCGACATGAACCCGCGCCTGCGAACGGCGATCGTCGCCGCCAAAGCCGTCAGCATGCCAGCCGACAATATCAAGCGCGCCGTGATGCGCGGGACTGGCGAACTCGAAGGCGGCCAGCTCGATGAAATTCTTTTCGAAGGCTATGGTCCCGGAGGCGCGGCGATCATGGTGGATGTCGCGACGGACAATCGCAATCGCACCGTCAGCGAAGTCCGCCACATGTTTTCCAAGAACGGCGGCAACCTGGGCGAACCGGGCAGCGTTGCGTGGATGTTTGAGCGCAAGAGCCAGATCGTGATTGAGAAGGAGAAGGCTGAAGAGGATTCGCTGATGGCTTTAGCCCTTGATGCCGGCGCGGAAGATCTGCGCGGCGAGGACGAGCACTGGGAAGTAATCTCAGCTCCGGAAGCGCACGACGCAGTGCTGAAGGCCATCGAAAAAGCCAAGATCCCGATCGTTGAAGCGCAAATCAGCATGCTTCCCAAGAACCTGATGAAGCTGGAAGGCAAGAACGCCAGCGCCATGATTCGGCTTAGCGACCAGCTGGAGGAGCATGACGACGTGCAAAACGTGTATTCCAACTTTGACGTGGACGTAAAGGAAGTTGAAGCTCTGGCCTAGAAATGCGATGCGTGTTCTCGGCATCGATTGCGGCACTGAGCGCACCGGCTATGGAATCATCGAAAGCGATGGCCGCTCTCACCAGATGATCGCCGCAGGGGCCATCTGCACAGTGCCTCGCGCGCCGCTTGAGTACAGGCTGCTCACGATAGCTGAAGGACTGCGAGCCGTAATTCATTTGCATGCGCCGGACTCCGCAGCGGTGGAAGAAGTGTTTTATTCCTTGAACGTTAAAACCGCTCTCAAGCTGTCCCACGCTCGCGGAGTGGCCCTGCTTTTGATCGCCGAGGCGGGCTTGCCGTTAGGCGAGTATTCACCGCTGGAGATTAAAACCAGTGTAGTCGGCTATGGGCGGGCGGAAAAGCGGCAAGTTCGAATGATGGTGCACTCGCTGCTTCATATAACGGCCGAAATCGAATCCGAGGATGCCTGCGATGCGATGGCGGTGGCTATCTGTCACGCCAACCGTCGGTCTTCTGAAATGCGTATGAGTAAGACCCGGAGCGCCGGATGAAGCTCGCATTCTCCTTAGTTTTTTGCGGCGCCGTGTGGGCCGCAACCTCTGGCGGAGGTCCCGCAGTTTTCTACTCCAAGTACTTCAAAGGGAGCGTGCCCGAGTACGTGGATATCACTGTGGAGAAATCTGGCAAGGTCACCTACCGAGAAGCTGTGGATGACGAACGACCGATCCATTTCGACCTGCCGCCTTCGCAAACAGCCGAAATCTTCGAATTGACCGACAAGTTAGGCCGTTTCTCAAAGCCGCTCGAATCGCCTCTGAAAGTCGCCCGCATGGGCATGAAGACGTTTCGCTACGAAGACGCTCCGACGAAAACGGAAGTGAAGTTCAACTTTACGGAGGACCCGGATGCGCGTATGCTCGCCGACTGGTTCGAACGAATCGTCGAGACCGAACAGGGGTACGCAAACCTGGAGCGCGCGGTAAAGTTCGACAAGCTTGGCGTGAATCAGGCGCTGCTGCAACTGCAGGTTACGCAGGAGCGGAAACGGCTAATCGCTCCCGAACAATTCCTTCCCCTGCTGGACCGAGTGACCAAGAACGAAAATTTTATGCACATGTCTCGGGAGCGCGCGGCCAACCTCGCCGAAGCTTTCCGCAATCCTCCAACGATCGAGAAGAAAGGCGACCAATGAGAAAGCTCTTCCTCGCTGCCGCGATTGGTGCCGCATGCCTGATGGCCCAGTCACCGCACGACGCCCCTTCCCCGCCGGTCGAGCTTTCGCAGGCCGAACAAGACAGCTTGCGTCAGGCGCTGGGAGAGGCCGGAAACAGTCCAGTCGATTTTCTTCGAGCCATCGAAACCCATCTCGGCAAATATCCAGAGTCTCCTCGAAAGCTGGAACTCGAACGTGCGGCCATTAAGACCGCGGCGGATCTCAAAGATGATGACCGCGTAATCAAATACGGGGAGCTCGTGCTGGAGAAGGAGCAAGATGACGCGCAGATTCTGGAGCGCGTTACCACTGCCTTGCTCCGCAAGGGCGATAAAGCCGGAGTGGAACGGGCTCTGAAGTACGCCAAACATTTCCAAGACCTCTTGCAAACGGCGGGCGCGGAGAAAGCAGGAAGCGCGCGGGAAGAGCTGAAGCTGCGCGAGGGAATGGACCGAGCCAACGCTCGGGCCCTGATGCTGCAGGCTCGAGCCGAGGGTCTCTTAGAGCATCTACAGAAGGCTTCCGACGATGCCGAATTGAGTTTTTCGGTGTACCCGAGCGTGGAGGCGGCACGAGAGTCGGCCCGCTGGCTAGCCGCGAAGGGCAAGACTGAAGATGCGATTCGATATCTCGCCAAGGCGTTCACTATCGCCGAGCTGAAGGCTCCCGATCCGGAAGCGGCTCGCGATCGCGCTAAAATCGGTGAACTCTACAAGAAGTGGAAGGGTTCGGAGACGGGCTTGGGCGATCTGATCTTGCAAGCGTACGATCAGACGTCCGCTGCTTTCTCGGCTCGCCGTGATCAACTGAAGCGGTTGGATCCAAACTCCGACGCACAGGATCCCATGCAGTTCACGATCTCGGGAGTGATGGGCGATAAACTCCCGCTCGCTTCGTTGAAAGGCAAGGTGATCGTGATGGACTTCTGGGCCACTTGGTGCGGCCCTTGCCGGATGCAGCATCCGCTGTACGAAGAAGTCAAAACCAAGTTCAAGGACCGCGACGATGTTACGTTCCTGGCCATTGATACGGACGAGGATCGAACAATTGTTAAGTCGTTTCTTGAACAGGCGCAGTGGAGTCAGAAGGTTTACTTCGAAGACGGGCTCAGCCAGTTGCTGCAAGTTAGCTCTATACCCACCACCGTCATCTTTAATAAGAAGGGCGAGGTTGCCAGCCGGATGAATGGCTTTCTGCCGGATCGTTTTGTCGAGATGCTCAGCGATCGCATTCGCGAGGCGTTGAACGAACCGCATACTCCCACTATTGCTTCAAAATAGCTGGGTCGAGGTGGCTGGCCTGCATGCAAACGGTTGAGATCATCGGGGCAGGGCCGGCTGGCTCGGCGGCGGCCCTTGCAGCTCGCCAAGAGGGAGCCGATGTGCGCCTGATCGAGAAATCCCGATTCCCGCGGCATAAAGTCTGCGGAGAATATTTGTCGCCTGAGGCGGTTCCGGTTCTGCGCAGTTTAGGTGCTTGGGACAGTTTTCTCGCTGCGCGTCCGGCTGTCATCCGACGGCTGATACTTCATTTTGGTTCGTCCGAGAAACGATGCAATCTAGCTGAACCGGCATATGGTCTGAGCCGTTACAGCCTGGACCAACTGCTGTTCAATTCTGCAATTGAGTCGGGGGCCCAGCACCTGCTGGAGCCTTCGGAGCCGTTTTCGGGTGCCACTGTATTGGCCCACGGACGTAAGAACCTGTCGGCGCGAGGGGACCGGCTGTTTGGATTCAAGGCGCATTTTGCGGGCGCACCAAGCGACGCCATCGAGCTGTTCTTTTTCAACGGCTGTTATGTAGGCGTGAACGCTGTCGAGGGCGGGATCACAAACGTATGCGGACTCGGACCGGAGGATTTTCTTCGCCGTTTCGATTTCGATATCGATGCGGTGGCGGCTTCCTCCGAGGCTCTCGCTGTCCGGCTTCGGCCGCTCACGAGACAGTGGAAATGGCTGACCACGGGTCCCCTGGTTTTTCAGAACGGGTTCCGTTCGAACTTTGAAGCGCGAGACTACTTCGCCGGTGACGCGCTCTCTTTTGTGGATCCCTTCACAGGATCGGGAATGCTATCGGCTCTGACTACGGGACGACTCGCCGGGATCGCAGCGGCGCGCGGGACACCGGTGCAGGAATATGTCGATCAATGCCGGCGTCGGCTTGAGAAGCCTTTCCAATTCTCATCGTTATTTCGCAGCCTGCTTGCGAATGGATGGGGCGAGCGGCTGGTTGGCTTAGTTCCGGGACAACTTCTGGTCTGGTTGACGCGTCCCCACAGCGTAGTTTAAAAACAATGCAGGATTTTGATCGAGCACTGAAAGAATTGTTTCAAACGGCAGGCACGAGCTTGTTCGAACGTCTCGGGGGCGCGTCTCCGAGAAGCTGGCTCAACGTGGAATTTGCCCACACGCGAGCGCCTCGAGCGGATCTCGTCGCATGGCTTGAGAACGACAAGCTTTTCCATCTTGAATTTCAGAGTTCAAACGATTCCCGAATGAGTTGGAGGATGCTGGACTACTACGCCCAGTTGTGTCAGAAGTACGACCTGCCGCCGCTGCAAGTGGTGCTTTACCTAGGAGAAGAGCCTATGCGTATGGGTAAGGGATTGGAGCACCGGAACCTTCGATTCGAATATCAAACCGTCGACATTCGGGACTTCGATGGGGACGAGCTGGCCGGCAGTTCAATGCCGGGCGATATCGTGTTGGAGGTCCTCTGCCCCACTCCCGAGCCACGTGCACGAATCCGGAAGATTTTGGATCGGTTGCTGGCGTTTCCGCCCGAAGAGCGGCAACGCGCGATACGATTGCTTCTGATACTCTCGGGCTTGAGAGGGTTGGGCGAACAAGTTTCCACGGAGGTCGCGAAAATGCCTGTCGTGTTTGATTTTATGAAGGACTCCTTCATGCGGGGTCTTTATGAAAAGGGTGTCGATGAAGGCCGCAACGAAGGTGAAGTTCGAGTCTTGCGTAGGCAGTTGTCGCAACGCTTTGGCCCGGTGCCGTCATGGGTTGACGAGAGATTAAGTGCCGCGAGGGAAGAACAACTCGAGAGCTGGGCGGATCGCATCCTGGCGGCAGCCAGCCTCGAAGAGCTTTTTGGCTGAAAGGTCGGCGAAATTCCCGCGCGCGACCTATCATAGAAGGAAGGTATGATTCGACTTTCTCCAGCCATCCCATGTGCCGCGATTTTTGCCCTGCTCGCCCTTAGAGCGACGCAAGCGGCTCCTGTGCCCACTTTTTCCAAGGATGTCGCACCCATCCTATACAGCCACTGCGCAAGCTGCCACAGGCCAGGCGACATCGCGCCCATGTCCCTCCTCACGTACGAAGAAGCGAGGCCCTGGGCGAAGTCCATTCGGGAGCAAGTTTCCTTGGGGCAGATGCCTCCCTGGCACTCGGTGGACGCGCGCGGGACATTCTCGAACGATCGCCGGTTGACCGCCGCGGAAAAGGAAACGCTCATCCAGTGGGCAACCACTGGCGCGTCGCAAGGGAATCCGAAGGACTTGCCACCCGCGCCGAAGTTCATCGAAGGCTGGGAGATAGGCACCCCTGACGTAGTTCTCTCGATGGCGAAACCGTTTGAAGTTCCAGCCACCGGCACCATAGGCTATCAATATGTCACCGTGCCAACAAACTTCACCGAGGATCGGTGGGTGCAGGCAATTGAAGTCCGTCCAGGCGCTCGGGCGGTGGTTCATCATGTACTCGTGTTTAATCGCGAACCAGGCGTTCAACCTCGCGCGGAGGCGTTTGTTCTGGTTACTCCGAAGCCGCCAGAGCACTCTAAACCGGCGGGTCCAGGCACGCTGATCGCTACCACGGCTCCCGGCACTAACGCCATGACATTCGAACCCGGCTCGGCGATTCGAATCAAAGCCGGATCAAGCCTCGTATTTCAAATACACTATACGTCCAACGGCAAACCGACTGCCGACCGGACCAGCGTTGGCATGATCTTCGCCAAGCAGCCTCCTCGTCAGGAGATCCGCACCAGCGCGTTTTACAACCCGTTCTTCACCCTTCCCGCTGGCTCCGACAACCAGCAGGTCGATTCGGCCATTCAGTTCAATCAGGACGTACACATCACCGCGCTTTTCCCTCACACCCACTTGCGCGGGAAGAGCTGGCAGTATCAGCTGGTTTATCCCGACGGCCGCTCGGAAGCCGTTCTGTCGGTGCCTAAATACGATTTCAATTGGCAGACCTATTACGTCTTTGCCAAGCCGCTGGCGGTGCCGAAAGGCTCCCGCTTGGAAGCCACCGCGCACTACGACAATTCAGAGGCAAACCGCTGGAATCCCGATTCGAAGGTGGATGTGCATTGGGGCGAGCAGACTTGGCAGGAGATGCAGTATTCCGGCATAACCTACTTCGTAGATGAACCCGTCAGCCAGGAAACCAAGAATTAAAGGAGCGGGGGACCCCGCCGCTGAGCCAAGGAACTGCGCCGAAATTCCAGACTGAGTATGATGGATGCATGCGCCGCCTGCTGTTCTGCTTAGCCTTTATCGCGCTCGCCGCCCCGATGACCACCCTCACCGTTGCCGTCAAAAACACGGCCGGCAAGCCAGTCGATAACGCGAGCGTCATTGTGCGCTTCGTGAAGGGCCACGATGTGCTAAAGCTTGGAAAAGGGATTCGGCGCGAATGGGATGTGCGTACGAATCAGGAAGGAGTGGTGAAGGTGCCTTCCATTCCCCAAGGTCAAATTCTCATCCAAGTGATCGCAAAGAACTATCAGACCTTCGGCCAGACCTTCGATGTGGATGAAACGGCGAAGACGATCGATGTGCGCTTGAATCCGCCTCAGGCGCAATACTCGGCTCATTAGCCCACTGCGGCGATACAGTCGATCTCGACGCTCACGTCGCGCGGCAGCTTAGCCGCTTGCACAGTGGAGCGGGCGGGCGGGTTCTCGGCGAAGTATTTCCCGTACACCATATTCATCTGCGGAAATTCCCCCATATCCTTGAGGAAGACCGTCGTTTTCACCACGGATCCTAATGTAGCGCCGCAAGCCTCGAGCACCGCTTTAAGATTCTCCAGCACTCGCTCGGTTTGCAGTTCCACACCGCCCTCGATCATCTGATTCGTGGCCGGGTCAATCGGGATTTGTCCGCTCAAGTAAGCCATGCCGTTGATCACAATGGCTTGCGAGTAAGGTCCAATCGCCTGGGGAGCGTGCTCCGTCGAAATCGCCTTCTTCATATTTTTAGAGTTCCTGTAAGTTCGCTGACGTTGGCCAGATTCTCTGTTTTAACAAATTCTTCAAGCTCGCGCGCGATGCGCTCAGGAGTGGAAGGATCCCAGAAGCTGGCAGTCCCTACTTGCACCGCACTCGCCCCGGCGATCAAAAACTCAGCAGCGTCAGTCCCGTTGCGGATGCCGCCCAACCCGATTACTGGAATCGTTACCGCTTGGCTGGCTTCGTAAACCATCCTCAGCGCAATCGGCTTAATCGCAGGACCAGACAGGCCGCCAAACCCATTTCCTAGGCGCGGGCGGCGCGTCCGCGCGTCAATGGCAAGCGAAACAAAAGTGTTGACCAGGCTGATCGCATCGGCTCCTGCATCCTGGGCTGCGCGGGCGATCGGCTCGATGCGCGCCACGTTCGGCGAAAGCTTCACGATTAACGGACGCCTGGTAAGCACGCGGACCGTCGACACAACTTCGGCCAGCAGCGCCGGGTCATTCGAAAAAAACATTCCGCCATGTTTTGTATTGGGGCACGACACGTTGAGTTCGTAAGCCGCCAAGCCCTCGCCGTCTTCGAGGATTCGAACTACTTCGCCATAATCTTCCGTGGCGTAACCGAAGACATTCGCGATCAATTTCGTGCGGAAGCGACGCAACTGAGGCAGCTTCTCGCGCAGGAACGCCCGCGCCCCGATGTTCTGCAAGCCGACGGAGTTCAGCATTCCGCTCGCGGCCTCCCACAGTCGAGGAGGCGGATTTCCTCGGATCGGCTCGCGCGAAAGGCCTTTCAGAACGATGCCGCCGATCGCATTAAGATCGGCAACGCTGTCGAACTCAATGCCATAAGCGTAAGTTCCGGAGGCCGCCAGAACCGGATTCTGAAACTCGATGCCGCAAAGGGAGACTCCGAGGCGGCTCATCAACCCAAGTCTACTTCACGTAAGCTTAGGACGGAAGCGGATAGGCAGTCCGCCAAGCCGAACACCAATCTATTAAAATGGGCATGGCTGCAAATTCAGCCGGGCCAATGCGTCGAATTTCGTCAATCAGTTTGAATTGGCTTGGTTGCGTGGGGATTCAAGGGATGTGCTGGCAGCTCACGCTCAGATGGATGCCGCGGGTGCTTACGATGTATCGGGAGTATCGTGACCAGCCCGCGTTGAGCGCGTTTCATCGCAAAGAAATGGCGCGCGTTGAGGAGGCGCTGAAGCGGTGATTGATCCGGGACTATGCGGCACTTGTTGTCACGTAAGGATCGTGCGATCAGACAAGGGTTCGGTCTTTTATCGCTGCTCGCTGGCCGAGAAGGATCCCGCCTACCCAAAGTATCCAGCGCTTCCGGTGGTGAGGTGCGCCGGATGGTTGTTGAAAATTGAAACTGGAAGGTAGTCGCGTTGCCCGAAACTTATCCACCAAGTGGCTCCTAGAGCTTCGATGCTCGATTCCGGGGCCTTCAGTTCAGGCTTAGTTAGGACGCTGTGTTCACAGGGTATGCCTCGGAGTGATCAGATCATCTGCTGGCATCCGGTCAAATCAAGCGTGCTATTTCCTAGGGACCTCCCCGAAGAGCGTTTCCACCGGCAACGCCCGATAGGGAAAGCCACTTCCCGGAGGAATCTGCACGTCCAGGACCGCCACGGCATGCGGACGTAATGCTCGTGGTAGAACCTGTCGCTTGGGTCGGGGAAGGTAAAGTCGCTCTTGAATCTGCCGATCCGCCACGCGATTCGGTCCAACTGCGGCGAGATCGCGACCACAGTATCGAGGTACCTCACCGACAGAAGGATCACGCCCGACGGCGCGACCTGGAGCGAGTTCGCGTGCATCCATTCCTCGCTCTGGAGCGACGCTCCCGCGCACGGGAAGGCGCTGATGAGATCGGAGCTGTTGCCCGGATCGGAGTTTGCCGCGTTCGTCCTCTCGCTCAACGGATCGAGGAGTTTGCCCTGAGCCTCCCGATCGTGATCCTGGTCGAGCCGGTGGAGGAGACCTGGGTGATGCGCGAAACGAGCGGGTCAACGCCCGAAGCCTGGGTAAGTTCCTCTCGGAGGCGAAGAACGGGCTATTCGCGCTGTCAGCGTGACCCTCAATGTCGAATGCTATTGGCGCATACCCCCTGATCGTGGCAGTCCGATCGCCCGCACCTGTAACCAGTATCTCGATGAGCGCGTGCGAACGTGCTAAAGGTCTGTTGCGTCCCTCATTGGTGCGAAGGTTGGGCAACGTCACTCCAGGCGGACTGGTAGTGAGCTATAGCTTCACCATACTTTCCTGCTGCTGAACTTGTGTCGCCGTTCGCCAACTCCGCAGCAGCCTGGGCACACTTGCTGTTGGCAGACACCGGCGCGCCGGTAACAGAGCAACCTCCATCACCCATGGCCACGGTAGCGATGGTACGGTCCGTGAAGACGAGGTTGGCAATGTAATCCAGTTGGGTTTGGTCGACAATCAATTCAGACAAATTATTGACTACAGTCTGATGCAGGTCAAACACCTGTTCCCCACGCTGCGGGTTGAGGCGATTGCCATCCGCCTGCCACAACGTTGGGTCCAAGGAACTTGACAAGGGGGCGAGAACCTGTTCGGTCAGTCTGTTTTGCCCGGTTTTAGGAAGGGACGACCAAAACTTCTGCTCAATAGACGAGACCAACAGCGCGACGGCACCGGTCGTGTTTGGAATGGCCTCATAGGCACCGATGTCGCAGTGTGCGCCTTGTGGACGTAAGATATGCCGCTG
>JANXQZ010000457.1 GCA_025353235.1 Bryobacterales bacterium | reverse complement strand
CACGGTCTTGGCTGTTTCCAGGCGGCCCAGCGCGGCTGCCATCGTCTTAGTCTTGTGATCCGGGAGAGTGAACCCGTTCACCACTCTCAACTCGCCATCGCGGAGCTTGCCTGAGAGGGCGGATCGCAACGCGCCCAATTGCATCTTGCGAGGCAGATGGTAGCTATAATCCCGAGGCTGAGGCCCGTGCGTGGTGCCGCCATGCCGCCAAAGAGGCGACCGGATGGATCCCATGCGCGCCCGCCCCGTGCCTTTCTGCTTCCAAAGCTTTTTCCCCGACCCCGAAACTTCATGGCGGGTTTTGGTGGAAGCGGTGCCCCGGCGCACGCCAGCTTGGTGATGCCGAACCGACTCGTAGATCAGATCGTTATTAATTGGAGCGCCAAAAACTTCGTCGGACAAATCCAGCGTGCCGACCACCGCGTTATTCAAATCGATTACATTCACCGTCGGCATGGCTATCTCTTAGACCTTCGAACCAGCACGTATCCGCCATTCGGGCCCGGAACCGCTCCCTTCACTAAAATCACGTTATCCTCAATGTCCACTTGCACGATTTCCAGATTGCGAATCGTCACCTGCTGGTCGCCCATGTGGCCTGCCATGCGCATGCCTGGAAATACGCGCGATGGAAAGCTGGAAGCTCCGATCGATCCAGGCGCGCGATGGAACATGGATCCATGCGACTCCGGACCGCCCTTGAAATTATGGCGCTTCATGATTCCAGCGAATCCACGGCCCTTGCTGACACCGATGACGTCAACCTTCTCGGCGGCCTTAAACTGATCCACCAGAACGCGATCGCCGGTCTTCAAATCGTCGTCGCCCGGCTGCAACCGCAGTTCGCGCAGGAACCTCACGCCGTCGGCATTCGCCTTCTTGAGATGTCCCGTCTCCGGCTTGTTGATGCGGGAAGCCTTAACATACTCCTGCAAACCAAGCTGGACCGCGTTGTAGCCATCCGTAGTCGGAGTCTTTCGCTGCACAACCACGCACGGGCCCGCCCGCAAAACAGTCACTGGAACAACCTGACCGTCGGCGCGGAACACCTGCGTCATCCCGATCTTCCTGCCTAAAATTCCTGGGCTCATAAGTGCAATTTCCTAAGGCCGGGCCTCGGAATTACTTCCCCTTCCCGAACGCCTTGATTTCCACATCCACTCCGGCTGGCAAATCGAGCTTCATCAGCGCGTCTACCGTATCCTGAGTGGGTTCGAGGATGTCGAGCAGCCGCTTATGCGTGCG
>JANXQZ010000445.1 GCA_025353235.1 Bryobacterales bacterium | reverse complement strand
CAAGTTTATTATTATTATTTTTTGGGACGTTGAAACTATGGGGTAGGGGCTGGGGCCAAATGGAGCGATAGGTGCCCGCACATTAGGGTGAAATGTCTCACAAGTGCGACGATTTAATTCGATTTTCAGGAAATTAGAGTTATTGTTCCCCGGAATCACATGTGACTGCGGCAGGGTTTTCTTCGGAAAGAAACCGAATGGCGAGAACTGCGAAAAGTGTTACAAGCCAAGTGCGGCGGGTTTGCCACCTGACCCTTTGCTCCGTTGCGCGGCATCCAGGAAAGCAAACATCTCCAGAGTTTCTGAGTTTGGAACTGGCGGCATGCCTGTCTGAAAGAATTTAACTATCTCTACAACCAGTGGAATGTATCCGCCGTCGGGGTTCTCCACAAAATCGAACGTCTGAGCCTTATCTCCCTTTCGGAACGCAACCGCACCGTACTTCGCATAGGGACGCAGCGCGCGCAAGGTACCAATGCGCCCGTCTTTCCAACGCCCAACTACAACATCCGTGTCGGCCGTGGAAATACGTGTCACCTCTTGACAGCCTTCACCCATTAACGCGTACAGCATCTCAAGCGGATGTATAGCGTACCAGGAAAGGTCCAAATGGTGGTGCTCTTCTAGCGGCCCTGGTCCCCAAGTCTCGGCTCCTTCCACCCCGCGTTTCATGAGGGCAACTCCGCCGAAGCGCAAGCTCGAAGCGCTGAACCAAGGCACTCCCGCTTCCTTCGCCAGCCGAGCGATCTCTCGGGCATCCTCCAGCGTAGAGGCCAGTGGCTTATCAATAAACAACGGCTTCTTCGCAGCGATGATTTCGCGCGCCTGTTTCAAGTGAACCCGCCCGTCCACGCTCTCGAGCAGCACCGCGTCCACCAAGCTGCAGAGCTCCGGAATGCTCCCGACGATACGGACCTTGAACTTGTCGTCGAGTTGCTTCGCGAACCCGTCCACTCTCGAGCGGCTGGATTCCACGTCCGCACTGCCGCCTTTGTAAGCAGCCACCACTCGCGCTCCCTCAATGTGGCCTTTCGCCGTCGGATCGTTCAGCATATTTGTGAATGCGATCACGTGAGAGGTGTCCGTGCCGACAATCCCCAGGCGCAATTCGGCAGAAAATCCACAAACGCCAGGCGCAAAAAAAGCGATCAAAAGCGGCCAGGTTCTCATCACGCGCCATTGTACACTGTGGTTTGCCGCTAGACCTTTCGACTCCACTCACCTATGTCAAAGGAGTGGGACCAGGACGCGCAGCAATGCTCGAATCGAAGGGCCTGCTGACGGTGGAAGACCTGCTGGCTTACGCGCCCTTCCGCTACGAAGATCGCAGCAACGTGAAGACCATAGCGCAGCTCGCCCCAGGCGAAATGGCTACCGTTCTCGCGGAAGCGCAAAGCTCGAAGCTGTCCGGTTTCAAGCGCAAGAATCTCGGCTTGTTCGAGGCGGTGTTCACCGACGCATCCCGTGGAAAGCTGATCTGCAAGTGGTTCCACGGCGGGTATCTGGCCGACCGCTTCACGGCGGGCCACAAGTTCGCGCTGTTCGGCAAAGTGGAGCTCGACAGCTATACGGGCGAAATCCAGATCATGCATCCGGAGTTCGAGCCGCTCTCGAGCGATGAAGACGACGCGGCGCTGCACACGGGTCGCGTGGTCCCGATCTATGAGGCAGCGGGCAAGATCACCACACGAGTGTTTCGCGTCTTGATCAACCGCATCTTGGAAGAATTGGAACCGATCAACGACCCCTTTCCTCCCCCGATTCTCCAGCGTATGAAGCTGCCAGATCGATGGACTGCCACCAAGAATCTGCACTTTCCATCGCAGGACGAGGATCTACGCTTACTGAACGCGTTCCGCTCGCCTGCTCAGTTCCGCCTGATTTTCGAAGAGTTTTTCTGGTTGGAGTGCGGGCTAGCGTTGAAGAAGCACAAGGCCCGCATTCAGCCCGGCATCGCGTTTGAGTTGAATGATCGAGTCCGCGCAAAGATCAAGGCCATGCTGCCGTTCAAGCCGACGGAAGCGCAGAAGCGCGTGCTAAAAGAGATCGCCAACGACATGCAAGCGCCCCATCCCATGAGCCGCTTGTTGCAAGGCGACGTAGGGAGCGGCAAGACGCTGGTGGCTGCGGAGGCTGCCGTGATCGCCATCGAAAACGGATACCAAGTGGTGTTGCTCGCGCCCACCGAAATCTTGGCAAGCCAGCATTACGTCTCGTTCAAAAACCTCTTCCAAAAGCTCGGTTACGTTCCGGTGCTGCTGACCGGCACTTCCACAGCGCGCGAGAAGGAGCTGCTGAAAAGGCTGATGTCGTCCGGCCTCGCCCATATGGGAATCGGCACGCATGCCTTGCTCGAAAAGGATGTCGAGTTTCAACGGCTCGGGTTGGCGATTGTGGATGAGCAGCATCGCTTCGGCGTAATGCAGCGTCTAAAATTGATCGAGAAAGGGCGTCATCCCGACGTGCTAGTCATGACCGCGACTCCCATTCCGCGCACGCTGGCTCTCACCATCTACGGCGATCTCGATATTTCGGTGATCGACGAACTGCCGCCTGGGCGCAAGCCCATTGTCACCAAGCACGTCTCCGAGGATCAGGTAGAGCGCGTCTACAGCTTCCTCAAAAAACAAGTGGACGAAGGGCATCAGGCCTATGTCGTGTATCCCATCATTGAGGATTCCGAGACATCGGCAATCAAAGCCGCGACCACGATGTACGAACACCTGTCCCAGATCGTCTTCCCAAGCCTGAGCGTCGGACTGCTCCACGGAAAGCTGAAGTCCGACGAGAAGGAATCCGTGATGGATCGATTCAAGCGCGGAGATGTCGGCATCTTGGTCTCGACCACTGTGATCGAGGTGGGAGTGGACGTGCCCAACGCCACGGTGATGTTGATC
>JANXQZ010000332.1 GCA_025353235.1 Bryobacterales bacterium | reverse complement strand
CAGCGGCCGCAATCAACTCCTCCTTATCTAGAAGCAGTGTGCGCCCCGCATCTACCGCGAGCATCGTCGTGCCTGTCTCCTTCATCACGGCGATGGTGTTTAAGCCAGCCACCGGCACGTCGAACAAGAGGTGCTTCCTCCCGCGCGACACCTTTATCAGCCGCAGCGCGTTGCCGTTCACTAATGAGGCAGCGCGGCGCAGCATCGCGTCCGTCCCCTCCATGGCCTCAATTGCAACGCACGCCCGCTCCGAAATGGCCACGCTTTGCCCCACGTCCATGCCAGCCAGCGCATTGGCAATTTTCCGACCGTAATGCGCGTCCTTCTCCTCATTCTTGTCGGGCTTGCGCTGAGTGAGCACGCCCGGTCCCGCCAGAAGAGGTTTCAATAGTTTGGTGGAGTCAACCAAGCTGATGCCTTCGTCGGCAAGCACATTGGCAATTCCGCCGATCAACGCATCCGTATTTTTTTCCTTTAGCGACGCCAGCAACTTCAGTAGCCGCCAATCGGGCCGAATGGTCGAGAAAATACTCGCATGCTTCACCTGCCCCGTCATCATCACCTCGGCGATGCCCTCATCTTTCAAGATGTCGATTAACCGGCTGAGCTGCCCAATCGTGATCCAATAACACTTCGCCGCCAGTACTTCTATCTCACGCGAAGCTTCGTCCCGAATTGCAATCGCGACCACCTCATGCCCCAGCTTGCGTGCGTTCTCGAGAGCCAGGATGGGGAAGCGCCCGTTGCCCGCGATCATCGCATAGCGCGTGGGCATCTATTTGATAAAGCCGCGCTGGCTGGTACGAATAAATGCGAGAAGCTCGTTCACTTCCGGACCCGCGTCCACCTCGTGCGCGATCCGCTCTACCGCTTGCGTCGTGTTCAACCCCGACTTGGCGAGCAGCCGAAACGCTTTGTGGAGCGACTGAATTGTTTCCGCACTGAAGTTTCGCCGTTCGAGACCCGTCCGATTCGCCCCATACGTTTTGGACTCGCGCGGTGTAACCGTCATCGAGAAAGGCAGGACGTCTTTCGTGATCACGCTGTAGCCCCCGATGAATGCATGCCGACCGATTCTGCAGAACTGATGCACGCCGCTAAAGGCCTCGATGACTGCATAATCGTCCACCGTGACATGGCCCGCAAACGTCACGGCATTCCCCAGAATCACATGATTGCCGAGACGCACGTCATGCGCCACATGCACGTAGGCCATCAGCAGATTGTCATCGCCGATCTGGGTCAGCATGGCGCCCCCTTCCGTGCCGCGATGAATGGTCGCGAACTCGCGAATCTTATTCCGATTGCCGATTCGCGTTTGGGAGAGCTCGCCCTTGTACTTCAAATCCTGCGGGGCCACACCGATGGAGGCATACGGGTAGAACACGTTGTCTTCCCCGATCGTGGTGGAGCCTTCCACATAAATATTTGCCTTGAGAGACGTGCGGGAACCGACTTCGACATCCGGACCAATGAAGCAATACGGGCCGATCTCCGCAGTTTCCGCGATTCGCGATTTTGGGTCAACGATCGCAGTCGGATGGATCGCCATGCTGCTAGCGATAACCTTGTGGTGCTGTAGGGCAGGTTGCCAACCTGCGGTCGATTGTCAATCGGCCCAGCGCTCGGGGGCGGCATGACTGACTGGGTCGTCCGAAAGGGGATCCGAGGGCGAGATGGCCGGGAGAGGACACTAGCGAGGCTCGCGGTCTTGAAGCTTGCACATGAGGATGGCCTCCGCTACCACCACCCCATCCACAGTTGCGGTGCCCTGCATTTTGGCCACGGTAGCCTTGCGCCGAGTCACTTTCATCTCGATCCGCAATTGGTTCCCCGGCACTACGGGCCTGCGAAACTTGGCCTCTTCGACGGACGCCAGAAGCACAAGTTTATTCTTGCGATCAGGGATATGGCTAAGCACCAGAACGCCCGCGACCTGGGCCATCGCTTCCACGATCAGCACGCCCGGCATCACCGGAAAATCGGGAAAGTGCCCCTCGAAAAACGGCTCATTCACGGTGACATTCTTGATTCCGACGATGCGCTCTTCCTCAAGTTCCAGAATGGCATCCACTAGCAGCATCGGATATCGATGGGGCAGAATATCTCGAATGGCTCGAATATCCATAATTGGCATGAGAGCTATTATTGTAGCCTGATGCATCCGTTCCTGGCCTACGCGCGCTCGAAAGACTCGGAAATAATCGCTTTGATTCGTGAAATGGTGGAGTGCGAATCGCCCAGTGATAACCCTGTGGCAGTGGACCGATTCGTGGATCTCATCGCGGCTAAAGTCTCGGGCATAGCCAAAGTAGAAACCTTCCCCGGAGGGCGATTTGGCCGTCATCTCCGCTGCGAATTTTCGCTTCCTGGAGATAAGAAAGAGGGTCAGATTCTGGCTCTGGGTCACTCCGATACGGTCTGGCCGATGGGGACGCTCGCAAGCATGCCTTTCCGAGAAGCTGATGGGCGGCTCTGGGGTCCCGGAGTGCTCGACATGAAATCGGGCGTGGCGTTCTTTCTGTTCGCGATGCAAGCACTCCGCGAACTCGAAATCCCGGTGAAGCACTCGATCGTTCTGCAGTTGAACCCCGATGAAGAAGTTGGCAGCGAATCGTCCCGCGCCCTAACTGAGGAAGCCGCACGAAAGAGCCTCGCTGTACTAGTGCTCGAACCGGGAACCGGACTGGAAGGCAAGCTGAAGACGGCTCGCAAAGGAGTGGGCGACTACACTGTCACAGTGCGCGGCAAAGCTTCGCATGCGGGGGTGGATTTCGAAGCTGGTGCCAGCGCGATCCTGGAGTTGAGCCGACAGATTGAGCGCATCGCCGCATTCACCGACCTCGCTTGTGGAATCACGGTGAATCCGGGAGTAATCTCGGGTGGAACCAGGACCAACGTCGTGGCGGCTGAGGCGCGTGTGGAAGTAGATATCCGAGTCGCTCGCGAGCAAGATGCTCCCATTTTGGAAGCCAAGTTTAGGTCCTTGCAGGCCATTGACCCGCGCTGCTCGATTCATGTGGAAGGCGGTCTGAACCGTCCACCGATGGAGCGATCGGCGGGGATCCAAAAGCTATTCCACACTGCGAAAGTCTTAGCGGCGGAGTTAGGTGTCGAACTCGAAGAGTCATCTACAGGAGGCGGCTCCGACGGCAATTTTACCGCTGCGCTGGGCGTGCCGACGCTGGATGGCCTCGGCGGAGTTGGAGAGGGCGCACATGCCAGCAACGAGAGCATCCTCATTAACCGCATCGCCGACCGGACCGCCTTACTCGCAATGCTGGCAGCACACCTCTAAACGGCCTACGAAGCCGGAGGATGACGGCTGATGGAGCTGCTTAACTGCCGGTAGACAGGCGCGACGCTAGCATTTGAGGCAGCCCTGCATCTAGAATCTTCTTCTGAGCCCCGTGAATATCGTACTTTACGCGATGGTATGAAACGAGACGCTGCTCCGGGTTGTAGATCGCATAGGCGGCCCGAGGATCCCCATCCCGAGGCTGACCAACCGATCCTGGATTGATCATGTACCAGTAATCCGGTTCCAGTGGCAACTCATCCATGCTGCTCCCGGCCCTCGGTATCCGCCTGATCCCGTCGCGCAGGATCTGAAATCCGCCCTGCAGATGCGTGTGTCCAAAAAAGGACAGGCTCACATCCAGATACGGCAGCACCTGGGCGGCATCCTGCTCCGATACGAGATACTCATCCTCGTCAACCGGCGAGCCGTGTAAAATCTGAAAAGCGTCAATCGGTTCCGGACCTTGCGGCAGGTTCCGGAGGTAGGCGATGTTTTGCGGTTTCGTATTCTCCTGCGTCCACACAGCCGAAGTTCGCGCGACGGGATTGAACCACTCCAGATCCTCCAAACCTGCGCAGGCCTTATCGTGATTGCCTCGAATTACCGAGCCTACATTTTGCCTTACCCACTCCGTGACAACGTCGGGGTCGGCGCCATAGCCGACGATGTCGCCGCAGCACAGGATCTTGTCGTAGCGGCCGTGGGCTTGGCCTAGAACCGCTTCCAGAGCTTCCCAGTTCGCGTGGATATCACTCAATATTAGGAAGCGCACAGTTGAATTAACGAGACCTCCGGAGGCGCTCCGACCCGCACGGGAACGCCGATTGTTCCGATGCCGGAGCAGACATAAATCGACGAGCTGCCCTGCTCGTACAGACCGCGAACATAAGGCGTGAATGTCCGCGCGACATTCAGATTCTGGTGCAGTATTTCCACGTTCACTTGGCCGCCATGCGTGTGTCCTGAAATGGTGAGATCGTATCCTTGCCGGGCCGCCACGGGAAACACATCCGGATTATGAGACAGCAGGATATTGAACTGGCCGGGCACGATCAGAGACTCCGCGCCAGGCAAATAACGGCTGTTGAAGGGCTGATAATCCACTCCCGCAAAGTTCAGGAAAGCGGTTCCAAAGCGTAACAAGCGGGCCCGGTTTCGCAAGAAGTCGATCCCAATTCGCCTGCCCTGTTCGGTGACGTAATCCTCGGTGTGGGTATAGGTTTCGTGGTTCCCCAGGCAGCCGAGCGCTCCGGCATCGTTCTTCAGCCTCGCAAGTTGACGCAGGCAGGCGTCCAGCGGATCACCCCTGCGCGTGATCAGATCACCGGTTACTAAGACGACATGCGCCTTGGTCTCGTTGGCCATATCGATGGCGCGCGCGAAATCCTTCTCGCTTAGGAATGGACTGAGATGAATGTCCGTAATCTGAACGAGCCGCAGACCCTGCAGATCCTTGGGGAGATTAGGAATTCGAATCTTCACTTCAGTCAACTGAAATCGATCCCGCTCCAGGATTCCAAACGCTATGCCGGCGAATGGGGCCACCGCCAGGGCTGTTCCGGCTGTCTGCAGGAATTTCCGACGCGGGGAATCGTGCTTGGGCAAGTTGCGCCATACCAGCAGTCCCAGGCAAATTCCGGCCAAGCCCACGGTTAGGATCATTCCGCAGGCCTGCACCCAAGTTGCAACTGCGGAGGGAAAATATCGCCAAGTGCGATTGAAACTGAGCAGGTATCCCAAGCCGCAGGCGCCAGCATACAGCAGATTGGCAAAGGCGACCAGCATCAGCATGGCTCTGGATCTCAAGGCGGGCTTTTCCAACATCCAGCGCGTGACAACCATTTGAAGGCACAGGCTTAGGAGGAATAGGGAGAGATCGGGAAAGAGATTCAGGCGATGCGCCATGCTGTTGCTGCTTCTAGTTTAAGCTGTTCGGCGCGGTAGGTGACTTTCGACGCGGGACCTTGTTCTACTCTAGTAACAGCACCGTTATGCGCAATCGAGTCATTCTCGGCTCGGGCGTGGTTCTGCCTCGCATTCCTGGTGACCATCCTCGTCTGGCAAAGCTCGTTTACGTTTGGCTCGTTCGCTCCCTCCAGCCTGGAGCGAACCTATCTTTTCTGGGCGCTCTCCACCATCATCTTCATCCTCTCTGTCGCACTGGCCTTCATGCTTCTGCGGACTTTCGTAAAGCTCTACGTGGAGCGACAGACCGATCGAGTCGGTTCGCATATTAAGAACAAGCTCATCGGAGGCGCGCTCGCTCTCAGCTTTCTTCCCATAATCTTTCTGGTTCTCTGGAGCTTCACCGTTCTCAACTTGAACATCGACAAATGGTTCAGTCGCCCCGGGCAGAATATCAATAAAGACCTGGTGGATGTCGGCAATTTGTTCGACACCCAAATGCAGGCCAAGCTCAAGGCTCAGGGTCACTGGATGGCCTTGCTGCTCGGCTCCGACAAGAAGCGGAGCGTGTTCCAAAACTGGTCGTTTGCGCAACGCTGACAAATCCAAATAGAGGGAGGGGACTTTTGCACAATCTGAATTCGTACTGTATGCTTCTTGGAATGTGGAAGTGTCGAATGATTGCGCGAATCCTTACACGTGCGGTGATATTCCCGTCCGCACTACTCTGGCCGCAAGCCGTTTATCGCCCCGAAATCCCGAAGACCTGGGACGAAGCCTCCCTCGCAGACTGGGCGACTCCGGTGGCCGGTCTGAATGTTCGTCCCACCCACATTTCGGAAAAACTGTACTATGCGCTCGCTGTGGAAAATCTGCGAACGTATCCGGTCTATTATCCGGGCCGGGAACCGGAAGGCTATTGGGAGATGCTTCAGCATATCGGGCCGAAACCTTTGATCGAACCCGCGAAACTCAAGAGCGAGGCTGACTGGATCGAGGCGGGGCGTAGGGTTTTTGAAGAGGCGGATTTCACACAACTGCGCACTTTCGACCCCAAATTCATATCCATGGTCAGAAGCCCCGAAGCGCTGGCCGCTGAAAGGGCTCTTCCCGATGGCACAGTATTCGGAATGCGCTGGGTACCGACCAAACAAGGTGTGGCACTTACGTTCCCAAACTGTAGCCAATGTCACCTTGCCTATAAAGATAGTACCCGGATTCCAGGAGCACCCGCTTTCGCAAGTGGACAATCACGGAACAACGGTCGGGTGCGGATTGCCCCAGTGCTTCCGCAGGTTCAGCTCGCACACCGAGTGGTGACCGGCGAACCGCCTTTCATCATGGGCGACGAGCCGTTCGGCATGTGGCTGTACCGTGCATTCGGTGTGCCGTGGAACAGTGATGACATCAATAAAAAAGTAAAGAGCGTCACCCAGCAAGAGTACGTTGCGCTCGCCACGGAGGTCAGGCACGGCGGTGGCGTTCCTCGCTGGAATGGCAGCCTGTATTACCCCGCAAAGGTTCCCGATCTTATCGGAATTAAAGATCGGAGGTATATCGACCACACCG
>JANXQZ010000322.1 GCA_025353235.1 Bryobacterales bacterium | reverse complement strand
CTTCATCGTTCCGGGGATTTGAACGAGATTCTGCACGGTGCCGCCGCCACTCACGGGATTACTGAACGTCAATCCGGCATCGCTGGATTTGCGGATCACGATCTGCGATGCGCCGCGATCCAACCAGCATATGTAGAGCGCGCCTTCCGAATCCACCGCCCCGATCGCGGCCTGGTGATTGCCCAGCGTGGACAGGGCCAAAGGAGCGGACCACGCCGTCCCTCCGTTGGTTGAGCGCGCGAAGTGAATCTGCTCGCCCCCCGGCGCGAACTTCGTCCAAACCAGATAGACGTTGCCATCGCTAGGTTCGCCGGAATTGTCAACGAACAGCCATTCTTTGTCCTGGAAGAAGGCGGGGCCGTTATCCGTGGTGCTGGCGTTCGCCGGAACAGTGAAGGTGACGCCGCCATCGGTGGACTTGGACACGCCGACGCTGGGGTTTCCGGCCCCGTCAGTGGATAGCGTCGCGTAGTAGAAGTTGCCGTGCTGGTCGGCGGCCAACACGTTGTCTCCGCTTTGATTGCCCGGAAGGCCGCCCCGGTCGGTGAACACGGCCCCGCCGTTGACGGAATTGGAGTAGCCCGTATAGTTTGGCGCCAGGGTGGAATCGTTGTAGCCGACCACCACGCGCTTCCCGCTCACGGCGATGCTCGGCTCGCTTTGCGTGGTCCGGTTGCCAGCGAAGATATCTTCGCTCGGGTTGTTGACATGAATGTTTGCGGGCACGGTAAAGGGGCTCAGGCCGAAGCTCGTTTCTGGAGCGGCGACCGCAGGCGCTGGCGCTGGAGCGACTGGGGGCGCGTCCGCTGCCCTTTGCCTGGCAATCAAGGTGATTTGCGCCGACGACGAAAGCTTTTCGAAGAACGGATATTTCGCCGTGACTTTGTCGAGCACGGCGGTTTTTTGTGTCTTGGCAGTTTGAACTACGGTTCCCATACTTCTCCTTAGAACGGTTGGGAAGCCGCGATTTTAGGCGCGGCTTCGGCTGCTGGTGAAATCAAGCGTGGACAGCATCGCCTCCTGCGCTGATTCAAAATTTGGGCTCTCCGAACCGGCTGGACGCGCCCACCGCACTTCGCAGCAAGCGCCCTCCACCGTCACGAACGTTCGAAATTCCCGGAGATTAGAGATCGTATCCCGGAGTTCGAATACCCGCACTTCATGGCTCCCCACAGTCCGCGTGAATTCGCGAACCAGGTAATAGTTGAGTCGCCGTTGCCGTAATTCCGATTCGGCCTCCGCGCAATCCCGCGCCGAGTACTCGATGACGAACTCCGCGCCCGAACCCGTCGCCGCGATGACAGCACGATCCCCGGTTGCCCTTGTCGCGGTCCAGCCGACCGGGTACCGCAGGCTGTAGCGGCCTTCTGGATCGGCGTATAGCGGCCAGTCTTTCGCCTTCCCGATATCTGCCTGACTTGCCATGATTTCCTTTTCCTGGCCTGATCTCGGTCGAAAGTGATCGTGACGGCTCGAACGTTTCCATATTTCTGAAATGATTTCTGAAAACCTCGCGCGGTTCAGGTCAGCGGGCATCCATTGCTCGCGTACTGGTACGAATACACGGATCCTCCCCGACGTAGTAGTACGACAGGAACGAAGATCCCGTTGTATCTCCGAGCTAATACAGTTAACTTTAAGTTTCGTCAGAGCCAACCTCAAAGAAACTAGGCCGATGCAGTTGTAGTGCCCGGATGATCTTGTCGATTACAAACGAACTGCCGCTTGCGGCAAAAGGCCGCGTCTTGATGCTTTCCACAAATTTAGGGAAGGGCGGCGGTGCGGAAGAGCAGGTGATGCTGTTGAGCCTGGGCCTTCGAGCTCGCGGGTGGCGCATGAAGATCGTTTCGCTGCTCCCGCCCAGTCCTCTGGGGTCCGAGTTGGAAAAATCGGATATTCCCATAGCCACCCTCGGAATGCGACGGGGCGTGCCCGATCCGCGCGCGATATTCCGCCTGATTCGCGAGTTGCGTGCATTTCACCCCGACGTGGTCCATTGCCATATGCCGCAGGCCAATCTCCTGGCACGTGCCGTTCGCGCGTTGTATTGCATTCCGGTGGTGATCAGTACGCTGCACAGTTTGACGATGGAGCGAGTGAACGGCCGTTCTGGCCGCTTCCTCGAAATCGCCCACGGTCTGACGGAGCGCTTTAGCGACCTGACGACGGTGATCTGCAGTGCGGCGGTTCAAAGCTGCGTGGAAGGAGGTTCCGTTCGTTCCGGCAGGATCACTGTGGTTCACAACGGCGTGAACACGGCCGATTACCAGCCGAATCCCGACACGCGCCGGCGCATGCGGCAGGAATTGGACGTGGACGGATTATTCGTCTGGCTCGCTGTCGGGCGGTTCACCACGGCCAAGGCCTATCCGGATATGATTCGGGCTTCTTCCAAAATGTTCGAACGAAGCAGCAAGCCTGCGGTGCTCTTGATTTGCGGTCAAGGGCCGCTCGAAGCGGAGATCCGTTCCCTGGTGCGCGAGTGTGGGGTCGAGCAGCAAGTTCGCTTCTTGGGCCTCCGCCGGGATGTCCCGCAAATCATGAACGCCGCCGATGGTTTTGTAATGTCGTCGCACCTTGAAGGATTGCCCATGACGTTGCTCGAGGCGTCGGCTACGGGACTGCCAATGGTTGCCACTGCGGTAGGAGGCAACGCGGAAATTATCGTGCATGGCAAGAGCGGGTTTATTGTTCAGCCCCGCAACGTTGAGTCGCTGGCCGCAGCCATGGAACGGATGATGAATCTGTCCGACGCGGAACGCAAGGCCATGTCCGACGCGGGAAGGGCGCACGCCCTGAAACAATTTGATATGGAGAGCATTCTAGACGAATGGGAAAAGTTATACTCCGAACTGATCGGACGGACCGTCGGGAAACCTAGCGGCAAAACGGTGCGGCTGGCGAAAGCCGCCGCGAATTGCCCGGCGCGCCTATGAACATTCCGATTTCCTTGGCTCACGATTCCGTAACCCGGCAGGCGGCAGCGCGGCCTCAGTCGCCCGCGATCTACGGAACCCAGACCTCCATTACGTTTCAGCAACTGGACCAAAGGTCCAATCGCCTAGCGAGCCACCTTCAGGCGCTGGGTGTTGCACTGGAATCGACCGTAGGTTTGTATTTTGAACGTTCGCCGGATTTTGTCGTCTCCGCCCTGGCTGTGCTCAAGGCGGGGGGCGCTTACGTGCCGCTGGATCCAGCCTATCCTCCCGACCGGATTGCCGCCATTTTGGCGGATTCGGGAACGCGCGTGCTGCTTTCGCACAAATGGATGGCGGCTAATTTGCGTGCCGGCACCTGGTCAACCGTCGATCTGGATATCGACGCGGCGCGAATCGAACGTTGTCCGGCAGAGGCTCTGGGAGTGGAAGTTTCTGGCTCCAACCTCGCTTACATCGTTTATACGTCAGGTTCCACTGGTCGCCCGAAAGGCGTCGAGGTTACCCACGCCAATTTGGCTCACTTGATCGCATGGCACTGCGGAGCATTTTCAATCACGCCGACCGACCGTGCCAGCCAGATAGCTGGCCTGGCATTCGATGCAGCCGTGTGGGAGGTGTGGTGCCATCTCGCGGCTGGCGCGAGTCTGCATCTGATTGACGAAACCAGCCGACGGTCTCCCGAGGAACTGCGGGACTGGCTGGTCCGGCACAAGATTACCGTCGCATTCGCGCCTACTGTGCTGGCCGAGCACCTCATTACACTCGATTGGCCTGCGGAAACCGCCCTCCGGATTCTGTTGACCGGAGCCGACACTCTGCACCGTTATCCACGGACCGGCTTGCCTTTCACTCTCGTGAATAACTATGGCCCTACGGAGTGCACGGTGCTGGTGACCTCCGGAACCGTCGCCGCCGCCTTGCAAAATGCTCTTCCGTCCATTGGACAGCCCATCGACGACATAACCATTCAAATCGTCGATGCTGCGCTTTGCCCCGTGCCTGCTGGAGAAGCGGGCGAGATTTGCGTTGCAGGACCCCAGGTCGCTCGCGGCTATCGCAATCTTCCCGAACTGACGGCTGAAAAATTTGTCCCCCGCCAGTCTGTCCCCGGAGGCAGGCTTTACCGGACAGGCGACCTCGGACGCCTTTTGCCCAACGGCGACATCGCGTTCCTGGGGCGCATTGACGACCAGATCAAGATCCGCGGCTTCCGTGTGGAACCGGACGAGATCGTCGCCCACTTGGACGCGCATGCCGGGATCGCCACCAGCGTGGTGATCGCCCGCGGCGACAGCGGCCCGGACCGCGCGCTGGTAGCTTACCTCGTGCTGGTTCCCGGATTTTCTCCCACCAGCGCTCAACTGCGCGAATTTCTGAACTCGCGCTTGCCGGACTACATGATTCCCTCCGCCTTCGTCCGCCTGGATGCACTGCCCGTTTCCCCTTCGGGCAAGTGCGACAGGGATGCGCTGCCGGCGCCCACGGCGGCCAATTCGATGGGCGACGGGGACATGGGCGCTCCCGTCCTCAGCGCCACCGAGGAGAAAATGACCCAGTTGATTAGTGGCTTGATGGACTCGCGCCCGATTGGCCGGGACCACAACTTCTTCTTTATCGGCGGGCACTCCATGCTGGCGGCGCAGTTGGTGGCGCGAATCCGTGAAAGCTTTGGCTTGCATCTCACCCTCCGCCAATTGTTTGAAGCGCCTACCGCCGCCAGCCTCGCGAAGCTCGTGGACGCCCGGCGAGCACTGTGAACTCATCTTCCATAGATAACGACACCTCGCTGAGCCTCTATCACCTCCTCGATCCCGCGATCCTGGCCAACCCGTATGCACTCTATAAAAGGCTGCGCGAGGCCGACCCCGTTCACTGGGATCCGTTTCTACACGCCTGGGTGGTAACCCGTTACGAAGATGTAGTGCAAGTGATGCTCAAGTTTTCAGCGGACCGCACGCCCTCGCCAGAGCAACTGGAAGCTTTGGGCATGATGGCGGAATTGCAGCCGGTCGCCCAGGTGATGGTGAAGCAGATGCTGTTCATGGACGCGCCCGCGCACACGCGCTTGCGAGCCGTCTGCGCCACGGCTTTCACGCCGGCGCGCGTGGCGGGACTGCGGCGGCACATTCAGGAAATCGCCGACATGCTGATTGATCGCGCCTTGCCCTCTGGACGAATGGACGTGATCGCCGATTTCGCCAATCCGCTTCCCGCAATTGTAACCGCCGAACTCTTCGGAGTACCGGTCGAGGATCATGAAGATCTCAAGAACTGGTCCACCGATTTCGCGGAAATGCTGGGCAATTTTCAGCACAATCCCGATCGCGCCCGCAGCGTTCTGAAGAGCACCGAAAACATGCTGGCGTATTTTCAGAATGCCATCCGCGACCAGGCGCGGCATCCCCGCCCCGGGTTGGTCCAGTCCCTAATGAACGCCGAAGTGGATGGTTCCCGGCTCACCGAAGAGGAAGTGATCGCGAATCTTATTGTCACTATGGTGGGAGGTCAGGAGACTACTACAAATCTTATCGGCAACGGGCTGGTCTCGCTGTTGCGCAATCCGGATCAGCTTGAACTGCTGAAGAACGATCCATCCATTGTCGCCTCTGCCATTGAAGAGCTGCTGCGCTATGAAAGTCCCAGTCAACACACAGCGCGATTGGCGCCCGCCGACGTAATGCTGGGCGGCAAACAAATCAAAAAGCGTCAGGCGGTGATCGCGGTTTTTGCCGCAGCTAACCGCGATCCGGAGCGCTTCGCCGATCCCGATACCTTGGACCTGCGGCGTCCCGACAATCGTCATGTGGCCTTCGCCTGGGGCGCTCACTACTGTTTCGGCGCGCCACTCGCCAGGATGGAGGGTCAGATCGCCTTCGAAACCCTGCTCCGCCGCCTTCCGAATCTCCGCTTGGAACCGCAGGAACTAGCGTGGCGCGAAAACATGGGCTTGCGCGGTCTCAAGTCCCTTGCCGTTTCGTTCCACGCCTGATGTCTCTTCCGCGCGCGCAGACCGCTCCCCCGACCGAGTTGCAGCAGGTTCGCCTACGCGAGGCCCATTTTGCCGATCATGTCGCCATTATGGCGCTCGAAGCCGCGCAAGGATTAAAACCCAAAGCCTTCGCCGAATGGTGTGCCTTGTGGCAGGGCAATCCTGCCTACCAGGAACTCGGCCCCAACTGGCCGATCGGGTGGGTCCTCGAGACAAGCGATCGCAAAATCGTTGGCTCTCTCTGCAACCTGCCTCTATCCTACGTGTATCGCGGACAGAAACTTTTGGTCGCCACC
>JANXQZ010000314.1 GCA_025353235.1 Bryobacterales bacterium | reverse complement strand
GGATGGGGTAGCTGGGCGGCAGGACTTTCGAGGCGATGAAAGAGGCGTCCGATCTCATCTGCCAGCAGAGTTCGAACAAGGGTGCGCGATCGCCATAACTCATCTGAAACGATTCTTTTGCCCAGCGCCAAAACTGATCGGCATTCCCCTGCCGGAAATAGAAGTTCATGAGAGTCCAGCGGGGTTCCATGAGCCGGTCGATCGCGGCGGCGTGCAGCAGCAGCAGCTCCCCGTTGGGGAGATCGCCCTTGAGTTCGGCGTTGAGCCCGCGTCGAATCCAGATCCGAGAATCGAGCGGATTGAGGCGCGATGCAGCCTCAAGAGCCAGAGTGGAATCGCGCCCCTCGTTTTCCAGGCGTTCGGCCAGCCATGCTTGATAGTGCCCGTTGGCCCGTTCCAGCGCCGCCGCGCTTGCAACCGAGGCGCTCGTGTTGTGCCGGAACTGCCAATCGGCATAAGAGAGCCGGACGGAATAGAAGGCCCCGAACAGCAAGGGGGCGGCACACAAGAGGAGAGCGATTCTCACGGCTTGAACATAATATACTGGATCGAAATGTATCAGCCCACTCGCCAAGCCATCGTTGCGATCCTGGTTGCCGGTTCGCTTACCCGCGGGCTGGCGGGCGGCGCTTACATCGGGATCGCCATGGCGGATGGCGCGTTTCAGGTGAACCGCTCGGAAGTAAAAGGCAATGCGAGCCTTTTTGAAGGGTCGGAGGTTGCCACTGGCGAGGCTTCCTCGAAGATTCGCATTCGAAGCGGGGCGAGACTTGAGATCGGCACCCATTCCCAAGTTAAGGTGTTCGCTACCCAGACCCTGCTCGAGCGGGGCTCTGGGCAAGTGGAAGGCGCGGCAACGTACGGCATTGAGGCGCGCACGCTGCACATCACTGCAGGAGGGTTGAAGGCGATCGCGCGCGTGAGCCTGGACGATTCCAGCGGCGTGCGGGTGTCGGCGGTGAACGGCCCGGTCCGGGTCTCTACCGCGTCTGGAATCTTGGTGGCCAGCCTGAGGGCGGGGAACAGCTTTCGGTTTCAGCCTCAGGCCGGCGCATCGGACTCGTTCGAGATTTCAGGATGCCTGCTGAAAAAGAACGGCAGCATTATCATCGTTGACCAGACTACGAATCAGGTTTTCGAGCTGATCGGCTCCGACATGACTTCTTCGCTGGGGAATCGGGTTGCGGTGAAGGGTGCGGCCGCACGAGGGGCCAAGCCACTCGAGGGCGCGACGCAGGTTGTTCAGGTGGCTTCAGTGACGCAGATCGGGCCGGGCGGCTGCCTTGCGACGGCATCAAGCGTTGGCGCGGATTCGCTGCCGGGTACATCGGTGAGTGCGGCGAAGGAAGTGGCCAAGGGTCCGAACAAGGCGCTGATCGCGGGCGTTCTGGTTGCGGTGGGCGGCGGTGCCGGTGTGGCTCTCGCTTTGTCGAATAAGAGCAAGAGCAAGTAGGAGTATTTCTCGCGCGTCCTTCACGGGACTTTGCCGCTGGTCTACGAGGTCGGGCACGTCAGAAATATAGCTTCAGCGCGAACTGAATTTCGCGCGGGTCGGTCACGGTGTTGAAAACCTTCCCGAACGATCCCAGGGAAGCCGGTGAAATGCTCGCGCTCGGATTCGTGAAGTTCGGATGATTGAAGGCGTTGAAGAACTCGCTTCGGAACTCGATTCTCCAGCGCTCAGTCACTGCGAACTGCTTAAACAAGCTCAGATCCACATTCTCCAGGCCAGGCCCGTGAAAGGCACGCGGCGCGCAGGTTCCAAAGGTTCCCGTGGCCGGTATGGCGAAAGCGGCAGGGTTAAGGTAGAACCCGGGTGCGCGGCCGCCGGCGATGGCGGAAGGATTGGTGGAGCTTCCGGCGTACGGATCCGAGATGCAGTTGCCTCGACTCTGATGGTTTCCGCCCGTAGAGCTCTGATCGGGAGCGGTCACCGTGAAGGGAGTTCCCGTCTCCAGAGTTACGATGCTATTCAACTGCCACCCGCCGATCATTCTGCTGGCGAGCCCTCCGTCGGTTAAGATCATCCCGCCCTTGCCGATCGGCAGGTTCCAAATCGCATTGCCCACGAAGCGATGCCGCACGTCAAAGGGTGAATTGCTCCGCTCCAGGCTGTAGTTGTAGGCGTTGGCGGGTGTGGAGCCGCCGGTCAAATTATCCACGTAGTCAGAGAAGTTGTGGCTCCACGTATAGCTCAGGCCGTAAGCTACGCCTTTCGAGAAACGCTTTTTCAAGGACACGAGCAGCCCGTTGTAGTTGGTATTCCCGTCATTGCTGGCGTATTCGAGAAAGGCGTGATTCCCGCTCAGACTATTCACGTTCGTGCTCAAGTTCGAATAAGGAAACAAGGTGATCGGTGCGCCGGTGGAACCAAAGCCGGTGACCAAACCCTGATTCGCGTTGCGCAGGCGATTCTCCTTGCGGCCGAAATTGCCGACATACGAAGCGTCGAGCACGGTGCTTTGCGACAATTCGATCTGCGGCCCAAAGCTGACCTGCTGCACGTACGGAGTGCGCTGATTCGGGTCCTGTGCATGGATGGTCGTCTTGGTCAGGTCGAAGTTCGAAGCGCTAAAAGCAGGAAAGCCGCTCTTCAGAATAAAGGCAGGCGTAGTGCTGCCATTGGATTGCGCGAGAGACTGATCCACGTAGTATGGCGGATTCTCCGCCAGCACGCTCTCGGAACCAATCCTCACGCCGTGCTGATAAAAGATGCCATACCCGCCATGCAGCACCACCCGCTGAATGGGCTGGTAGCTGAACCCCAGCCGTGGAGCAAAATCATTCTTATCGGGATGAACCAACGAGCGCGCAAACCAGTCACCACTCTGAGCCGTTACGATTCCGCCCCCGTTCGGCGTGGTGAAGTTCGCGACTTGGTTCTGATGGTTCAGCAAAGGCGAGAAGAGTTCATAGCGAACGCCGTAGTTGATGGTCAGATTCTTGCGCACGCGCCAGCTATCCTGGGCGAAAAAGCTGTAGCCAAGCTGATAATTGTGAACCACAGTTGGCGTAGTGAACGAGGCCGCACTGACGTCGCCCAATAGAAAATCGGGAACTCCTAAGCCGCTGTTGCCCGTGTAAATTCCGCTAGCCGTGATCTGTCCCTGTAAGGATTGGGCATCCAGGAAGTTATCGCTGTTGTGACGGTGCTCAAAACCGAACTTGAAGCTGTGGTCGCCCTTGAGCCAGTTCAACGTATCCAGCAACTGCCAGATCTGCGCGATCTGAACCTGGGGCCGCCAAGGCGCAGTTCCGAGACGCTGAAGCCCGCTGATGTTGATCGGCGGAATGCCTGCGTCATCAGAGCCTGCAGGAATCCCGTTCAATCCAAATTTCGAGGCGAGCGAGGTTCCGAGTTGCAGTCCGATGGGATCGCTATGGGCATAATCGCGACTGAATCCGCCGCGCACTTCATTGAGCAGCGACTGCGAAATTACGCTGGTCCAGGAGAGCGCGAGCGACTTGCCTCGAATACGATACTGCGTAGCGAAGTTCCCGTTGCCTGCGGTTGGATCGCTGGTCCAGGGGGGATCCTGGCGGTCCACCGTGAAGTTGCTGTAGCGGCCGAAGATGCGATTATTCGCCGATAGGTTGTGATCGATTCGAACATCGTAGGACAAAGTATCGGTCGGGACCGAAGGTTGGTACTGGTAGTTTGGCGCGCCCGTCCAGCTTCCGGCAAGCCCTTGCCGCGCAACCGCCGAGGGCACATTCGGATTCGGAAAAAGCGCCGCCAAATTCACGCCAACTGGATCGAGGCAGCGAGTCGCGATAATGTTGCCGCTGATGCAGCCGCTCTGGCCAGCCACTTTTGAATCTTGCAGCACTGGCTTGAGTTCGGTGAAATTGCCGGTCTTCATCAACGGCGTGGGAACCGTGGAGAGGATCGAGGTGGCTTTGCGACTGGTGAAATCCTGGGCATCGAAGAAGAAGAACGTGCGGTTCTTCAGAATAGGGCCGCCGATGGTTCCTCCGAACTGATTCTGGCTGAAGTGTCCGCGCCCAACGCCGTTGAGATTGTTGAAAAATGTATTCGAGTCAAACTTGCTATTGCGTACGAACTCCCATACATCCCCGTGAAACTCGTTCGAGCCGCTCTTGATGGAAGCATTGATCACGGCGCCGGCCGACGTCCCGAACTCCGACGAATACGTGCGAGTTTGCACGCGAAACTCCTGGAGCGCATCGGGCGGAGGCTGAACGGTTTG
>JANXQZ010000288.1 GCA_025353235.1 Bryobacterales bacterium | reverse complement strand
CGAAGGAAGGCAGCAGGCTGGGACTGGCGGGGTCATACTGGCGATCCTTAAACCAGCCGAAACGAAGCTCGTTCACGGCTGTCGCGGTGGGCACCATGGTCCAGCTAATGCGGCCCGTTCGGTCAAACACGTTCGTGTCGGCATTGTTGCCTATGCCGCTGCCGTCGGCAAGCGAGAGCTGCGTCTGAATTCCATTCGGCGACCGGAAATCCAGGTAGTTGAGACTGAAGCTGAAAGTATTCTGGTCGTTGAGATGGTAATCGATCTTGCCAAAGAGGAGGTTGACGTCCACTTTGCGGGGCACGAGTTGAGTGGCGATGCGGCTCTGAAGATAGGACACCGCCGCCGCGCACTGAGAAGCGCTGGCCGTGCAGTTGGCTTTCCCGGCAGTGGTCGGGTTAAAGTTCGCGTTAGAGTCGAATAGGCCCGAGGTGTTGCTTAAGTTGGAGGACACAATCGGGTCGTTGCGGCGCGTCAGTTCCCCGTTGAAGAAGTAGAAAATCTTGTTCTTGATAACGGGACCGCCCACGCTCACGCCTGCCTGATGCCGCCATTCCGGAGGATTCACGCCATGCGCGGTGATATCGGTGGCGTTCAGCGTGCGGTTGCGGAAGAACCAGTAGGCGGTACCGTGCAATTCGTTGCTGCCGCTGCGGGTGACGGTATTGATTACGCCCCCGGATGCATGACCGTATTCGGCCAGAAAGTTGGAGGAGACCACCTGGAACTCCTGAACGGCATCCTGCGAAATGTTATAGGATCGGGTGCGACCCGCGTTCTCGTCGTAGAACGAGTTCGTGGTGTCGTTGCCGTCGGTGAGAAAGGTGTTCCCGCCTGGATTGCCGCGAAAGGAGATTAATCCAAAAGCCCCGTCCGAGGTGACGCCCGGCGAAAGGAGCACGAAGGAATCGACACGCCTTCCGTTGATGGGCAGGTCCAAAATCTGTTTGGAGCTGATGACCTGGGAAACATCGGTTTTCGTGTCGTCAATGATGGGAGCTACGCCTGTGACTTCCACCTGAGTCGCCGATCCGGCGACGCCGAGCACCGGGCTGAGCGTGACCGTTTCGCCAACCGACACGGTAATGTTCTTCAAATCGTAGTTTGCAAAGCCCGGCAGCGAAACCATTACTGAGTAACCGGCTGCCGGCACTAAATTGGGAGCGCTGAAGGCACCCGAAGCCGTGGTGGCCAGTTCGCGCCGAACCGCCCTGGAAGTGTTTTCAACTATGACCTTCGCATTGGGCACAACCGCGCCGCTTGCGTCCTGGACTACGCCCGAGATGCCTCCAAATCCGGCCGAACTCTGTCCGAAAAGGCTGGAAGCGGTAAATAAGAAGAGTAAAACGAGACATTGCCAATAAGCGGCTGCTACGGGGCAGGTACAGTTCTGGCTTTTCGATTGACCAACGGTTTCCATAAAGTGACCCTCTGAGATAAATCTTACCTAAAACAAACCTTGCTCTTAGGATATGGAATTAGGATTACAGGAAGATTACAGGTGGGGATCGGTCTCATGTCGATCCCGCTTCGTAAACCAGAATACCCACCAGATCAGCAATGCCTGAAGGGGTAAGCGAGCCCACAGGATTGCTGACGACGGGTGGGTGGTCAGCATATAAACATTGGCTGGAAAGACGGCCACCAGCAGCGCAATCAGGCCCCAGGCGGCGGCCCGTCTTAGCTTAGGAATCAGAAGACCAACGCCGCCCGCGATCTCCGCCGCTCCGCTGATGTACACCAGCGCGAGATGCCACGGAATGTAAGGCGGCATGATCTTCAGGTAGAACTCCGTGGCGCGGAAGTGCAGAACGCCTGCCCCGATGTACAGCACTGCCGCCAACACGAGCATCAGTTTTTTCATGAGAAGCGGAAAGACGAACGTACCACGCGATGCCGCTGACTTTACTGCGAGCCGTCTTTTGACGCTCGGGCGATCACTGCATTCCCCACGGCCTGGCCCAGCACGAACCCTTGCTGTACGTCGAACATGGTATGAATGCCCGCGTTGAAGGTAGACACTCCGGCATCCGTGGCTTGGGCCGAGAGTGCGATGGAGTCGGCAGGAAATAGATAGCCCAAAACGGTTCCGGAAGCGGCCGAGGCGCATGCGTGGCCCGACGGGAATCCAGGATGCCCCGGGTTGGCGAACAGTGTGGTGACCGTGGAGTCCGCTTGACTCGGCCGAGGCTCGAGGTAAGCAAACTTCGTGTCCCAGCAAGCGATGGTGGCATCGTGTTGCGCGATTGCGGCAAGGGCGTAAACGCGCGCGGCTCGCGGCGGATTGGCGGCCAAGCCAGCCTGGAACACTTCGGTATGCGCAGTGTCCAACCATGGCGTGACGAACGAAGGCTGCCAAAACCACGCGGAATGTTGGACGGTGTTGTCGCGCACCAGGTTTTTCACGAGCGCCAGCTGGGCCAGGTAATCCGGCGAGTCCGCTGGGGGCGGAGCTGGAAGGCGGACCTGAGAGCCCGACGAGAGAACCCACGGCTTCCAGGTTCCGGCCAGCGGGGTGGTTGGGTTGGGACTGCTCCATTTGCCGGGCGTGGGCGGATACGATCCGGTGAAGGCGGCGTCCGAATTGTCCTGACGCGCGTAAGCCACTACGGCCGCGCCTACGGCCCGTCCTAACTGAATTCCGCCGATGCTGTCGCTCGGGTATTCAGTGGCTGCGAATAACCGGGAGCGCATCGCTTCATCCGCGAGATCTGAAAAGGTGGCAGCCTTGTCGGGAAAGAGGTACGCCAACACGGCAGCGGCTGCACCCGCCGTAGCTCCATACTCGGATGGGTAACTCGGGCTCCGGGGCGCGTCCGCGAGCGGCGCCAGGCTCGCATCCCGCGTGGATGGCCGAGGCCGATTCCAGGCATACTTGCTGTCCCACGCAGCCACCGTAGCATCGTTGATGGCGGCCGCGAGCAGCGCCATTCCACGCGTGTAGAAAGCTGGCGCCACGTTGCGCCCGACAAACTCCTGCGAGGCGATCTTCATCCAGCGGTAGCCCGGCGATCCGGCTCCCCAGTAGACGATCTGTGCCTTAGCGGCATCGTCGGCGCTCGCGGTGAACGACTTCAGCCATTGGAGTTCAGCGGCAGTAGCGGAGTCGCCAGGCGGCGCGGGCAGTCTCATTTGACTGCCTGAAGCGAGCACCCAGGTCTGCCATGAACCCGCTGTGGGCTCGACTTGGGCGTGGAGGGAAGTCACGCAAATCAGGGTGAGGAATGCTGCATTGAATCGAATCATGGTAAAGCCTCAGGAGTGCAATACCAGGGTGGCGTCCAAAATATTCCCTACCACAACATGCTGATTTCTTCCCAGCCTGCTATGAATCTGTACTCTGCGGCTAGGCGCAACCAAATTCATAGCAGTACAGAAAGGGCATAGTTTTACTATGTCAAAAGCAGGCGTTCCTTAAGCCGATTCTCCACCGAAACCGGCACCAGCCCTGAAATGTTCCCACCCAACTTAATCACTTCCTTCACCAGCCGCGAGCTAATAAACGAATACGCTTCGCCCGCCATCAGAAACACCGTCTCAATCCTAGGATTCAGCCGCCGATTCATCAGCGCCATTTGCAGCTCGTACTCGTAATCCGACACCGCGCGAATCCCGCGCAGAAGCACCGTAGCCCCGCTCCGAGCAGCGAAATCTACCAGCAGCCCATCAAACGCTCCGACCTCGACATTGGGAAACTCGCGCGATACCTCTCGCAGCATTTCCATGCGCTCATCCAGGCTGAACAGCGTGCGCTTCTCCTCATTGCGAAGAATGGCTACGATCAGCCGGTCCACCAGCCGCGACCCGCGCTCGATCAAATCCAGATGCCCATTTGTGATCGGGTCGAACGAACCGGGGTAGATTCCAACTACGCTCTTGGTGGTCACCTATCCCCGGGATGATAGCTTTTCTCAGCGTTGGCCTTAATCTCGTCCAGCGTAAACCACGCGGGCTTAAACTCGCGCTTCGCATAAAGCTTGGCCTGATCGAAATAGTGCGGCGATTCTGGATCGGCGTTCTCCCCAAACACAAGCACGGACCGGGCCTGCACCGCGGGACCAAAATCAACCACGCTGATAAAGGAGTGCCCGGCCACTCCGTACCTGCGCTTTTGGCCCTTCTCAGGCCGCGCATAGAAGTTGAACACAATACCCAAATCACCCGGCGCTCCCGCTACCGGCAGACTCATGCGCTCGTCCGAAAATGCCTCCTCGCCGCCGGTATGCGTGCGCTGCAGCCGATTGATGTCGCCCCACGGAACTCTCCACGTGCTCCAGCTCTTCTCCAGGTCGGCCACAACTTCTTCCAGAGCTCCCAACGAATCCTTAGCGTTCTTGGGCTTGGGTATCACCGCCGTGCCATACTCTTTTTCGTACCAGAGAGTGAACAGCGTCATTCCGACAGAATCCACCGTGGCGCGCTGATCCCACAGCCGCAGTTCTTCCACCGCTCTCCCGATCTTCGTCGCGCGGCCAGAGTCGGACGCCTTCAGCGCCGCCCAATCTTCGAATAGCTTCGGAAGCCGGTCGCCTGCCTCAATCACGGCGGTATCGAAACCAGCATGCGCCCATTGGTCATATGAGAACTTTGCATGGTTGTACAAAATCCGCCGCGAGATGCGAGCCCGCGCCGTATCTCCTTCCCCCACCATATACTTCGGAAAGTTGGCAGGATCGGGGTTGTCATCCACAGTTGTGGTGAAGGGAGTGGAGTTGCAATTCTGCGTGAAGTTCGACTTGGGATTGGTAACTTGCGGCAGCTCGGACAACTCGTGGTAGCCATGCCACTCGGTTTCCGATGTGCTGCCATCCACAGGCTTCAGCCAATCAAACTTCGTCGAGCGCTTTGGAACCGACCCGTTGTAAACATAAAATATATTTCCATCCCGATCCGCGTACATCGTGTTAAACATCGGGATCGCTACGGCGGACATAGCTTGCTTGAACTCAACCAGGGTGTGCGCCTTGCTCATCGCATACCACTCTTCCATCTGGCCGCCCTCTTCGAAGCGGGCCAACCGCACCGCGAGATCTTTCCCGTTGCGCCGCGCCAGAATGGGGCCGTGATGCGTCCTGCGGAACGTAAACTTGCGCGTCTCGATTCCCGAGCCGGTCTTCACCGCGATGCTATCGCTCCACTGCGTCGCCTTGCGGTACGCGCCATCGTAGCGATACGAGAGCGGTTCGGACGGCTTGTCGAACGTCTCTTCATAGATGTCGAATACATCCGGCTTGTTCACCGTATGGCTCCAACCCAGCGTTTCGTTATGCCCGATCGTTGGGAAGCTCGAGCCGAAGAACGACGCGCCCGACATGTTCCAACCCTCGTCACTATGGACGTGCCCTTCGTACCACTGCCCCGCCCCAAAGAACGGCTGGTGCGGATTGATGAAGAGCATGGCATGCCCCGTTGCGCTCTTGGCCGGCATGATCGCCCACATGTTAGAGCCTTGCGAATCGGTCACCGCAGGCAGCTCGTCTCCGCGAATGCCCGTCTGCTTCAAAATGAACAATTGATACAAGGCATACCGACTGAAGGCGTACACATGCCACGGTTCAAAATGGGTAATCAACCTCGGCTTCACGCGCCCGTTATGTTCCAGGAAGTAGTTGATTCCATCCGCGAAAGCCGTGGCTAATTCACGGGCTCGCGGAGTAGTCCTCTCGAACTCAGCCTTCGAAAGCCTAGGAATTTCCAGCGCGCGAACGGTCTTATCATCATCGAGAGCCTTCTCACCGTAGACCTCCGCCGCACGCCCGATGGCCCGCAGATAGCTCTCTTCGACCTGCCAGAAATTATCCTCGGCCTGCGCGTAGGCGTAGCCGAAGACGCAGCTTGCGTCCGTAGGCCCGAAGACGTGGGGAACTCCGTAAGTATCGCGATAAATCGTGACGGATCGAGCGATCTGCTTCGATCCGCAAAATCCAGGAAACGCAAAAATAAACAATAGGGGAAAGAGAAGTAGAGTTCGGCGTGGCACTGGTCGAGTAGTTTATCAGATCGACAGCAGGCGAGGTTTTACGGCAGGCCAATCTTTCGCATCAGATCTGCAAAGCGCGGGTCCGCCCGATACGACTTGTACAGCGACTCGGTGTTGGTGAACATCAGCATGCCATCGCGCTCTTCGTAGGCTTTCTGCATCCACTGAATCGATTGTTCCTGCTGCCCGAGCACAGCGTAAACGTTTGCTATGGCCGTAGGGCGGACGTAGACTCCGCTTGGCGGCACCTCCCAGCGGTGAACAATCGCCAGCGCCTCGGCGGTCTTCCCTTGCAATGCCTCGCCGACGGCTCGCGTCAAATCGATCCGTGCGGGAATCGCTTCGCCTTGCGCTTTCGCCAGCTCTTCGTAAAACTCTTTGAACATTTTCTTGTGGGAGTACACTTCCGCCAAGCACCGGTGGGCTTCGAAAAAGCCCGGGTCGAGTTCCAGTGCCTTCTTGTAATAAAGGATGGCCTGATCTTCCTTTCCATCGATTTGATAAGTCAACCCAAGGTAAGTATTGGCCGCCAGCGACAGCGGATCCAGATCCCGGGCTATCTTCATCTCGCGAATGGCTTCCGGCAACCTCTTAATAGG
>JANXQZ010000270.1 GCA_025353235.1 Bryobacterales bacterium | reverse complement strand
CCACAAATTCTGTGTGACCGACCGCGGCAAGCTGTTCCCTGAGCCCGCTCTCGTCGAGAAGCAGCTCACTATCGCGCACTTGACCGGGGCCGTCAGCGACCACTACCTCTGCGGCGCCGAGCCGAGTTTGATGGTCGGCTTGGGGGAATATTCGACCAGATTGGGTTTCAAGAGCACGCGCTAGTTTTGCACGTTCGGGGACAGGACATTAGTCGGAGCCCATCGTTGATCACGCGGTGACAGACTTCGTAGTCCTGGCAGCGGAGGACGGCGACAACGGAGCGTTCCTTTCGGGGAGAAAGTTGCGGGCGCGGCCAGAAGCGGTGGGCCACCGCAACGCCCGTGAGTCCGAGTGAGGCACCTTGCAGCCGCAACCAAAATTCGTCGCGGGCGGAGAAGAAATCAGGGTCAGGTAGTACAAAAATGCCAGATGATGCTAGAGAAGGCCAGTTGAGTGCCTAGGACGACATGCGCCGTTTGCGCAATTCGTCTACGCTCACAGCCAGAATAATCACTGCTCCGATAATTACCTGCTGCCAGTAGGGATTGGTCCCGAGCAGGTCGCTGCCGTTTGAAAGCAGCCCCATGATGAACGCTCCCACCAGGGTCCCGAGCACGCTACCCTCGCCGCCCCGCAGGCTCCCTCCGCCAATCACTACGGCTGCGATGGCCTGCAGCTCGTAGCCTTGGCCTCCTGTTGGTTGGCCGGTCATGAGGCGCGACGCCTCGATCATTCCCGCCAGTCCGGTAAGCAACCCCGCGATCGAGTAGACCGCGATGGTATCGAACCTCACCGGAACACCCGCGTAAAAAGCCGCGTCCGGATTGCTCCCGATCGAGAATGCGTAACGTCCCAAGCGCGTGTGTTCTAGCAGCACGTGCATCAACACGGCGCAGAACAATAGTATCCAAAGAACAAAGGGGACGCCGAGCAAAGTGCCTTCTCCCAGATAGGAGAACGACGGCGGAATGTCGTGCACCGGCAGCCCATTGGAGAAAATCAGGGCGAGCCCGCGAAAAATGCCCATGGTTCCCAGCGTGACGATAAAAGGATTGATCCGCAGGGAAGTGATCATCAGGCCATTGGCAAAGCCGCAGGCAGTACCGATCAGGAGGCCGACCGCCATGCCTGCGGGAATGCCCCACTTCTTCTCCATCGCGGTGGCCCCGATCAATCCGCCCAGCGCTACAATCGAGCCAACCGACAGATCGATTCCGCCTGAGATGATGATGAGCGTCATCCCGAGAGCCATGATGTTGATCACGGCGGTCTGCCGGACCACGCTCGACAGATTAGTGGAGGTCAGGAAGTTGGGAGAGGCGATCGCGAGAATTATGAAAAGAGCGATGAGGGTAAAGAACGGCAAAAGCCGCTGAATCATGCCGGGTGCTCCTCGGTTGTGGTCACGCTGGTATCGAATGCAGCATAGCGCATGATTTGTTCCTGCGTGGTATGGCCAGGCAGTTCGCCCGTAATGCGGCCCTGGCGCATGACGAGAATGCGGTCGGCTACCTGCAGCAGTTCGGACATTTCGGAGCTGACCATGAGAATCGCCGCGCCGCTGCGCACCAGCGAGTCCATCACTTCAAAAACTTCGACCTTGGCACCGACATCGATGCCGCGCGTGGGCTCATCGAACAGGAATACCCGGGCGCCGCGCACCAGCCATTTCGCGATCACCACCTTCTGTTGATTGCCTCCGCTCAGGCGGCCAGCTCGCTGCTTCGGTGAATCCGCCTTGATGCGCAATTTTTTCGTGTACTCGCCAGCGATCGATCGTTCGGATGAAAGGCGCAGGAAGCCGAACCTGCTGACGCTGGGGAGGCTGGCCATGGTGAGGTTATAGGCAATAGGCAGCGCGGTGGCGAGGCCGGTCTTCTGGCGATCCTCCGGGATTAGCGCCACGCCAGCCCGGACGGCCTCACGCGGCGACCGGACTCGCACCTGCTTGCCTTCAATCCAGATCTGCCCGCTATCAATGGGGTCAACTCCAAAAATGGCGCGGCACAGTTCGGTGCGTCCGGCGCCGACGAGTCCAGCCATGCCGACAATCTCGCCGGCGCACAGCGTGAAGCTGATGTCACGCAGGGCAGGCGCGCGAGTCACGTTATGAACGCGCAACAGTTCTTCACCGGGCGGGAGAGGATTGCGCTGATAAATGGCAGCCACTTCGCGCCCGACCATATGGTGGATGAGTTGTTCCGTCGTAAGCTCGCCCAGCGGTCCTGAATGCACGGTCTGGCCGTCACGTAGCACCGTTACCCGGTCGCCTATGACACGCAGTTCCTCCAGGCGGTGGGTGATGTAGATCACGCCAATGCCCCGCGTACAGAGCGCTTTCACGATGCGGAAGACTTCTTTCGTCTCGGCTTCTGACAGCGATGAGGTGGGCTCGTCAAAGATAAGGAGGCTGGAGCCCTGCTGTATGGCGCGGCAAATCTCGACCAGTTGCTTCCCCGCTGGACTCAGCTTATCCACGCGCCAGTCGGCTTGGAGGGGAAAGCGGTGATCCTCGATCAGCCGAGACGCCTCGCGGACCATCTTGCTGCGATTGATCCAGCCGAGGGGAAGGCGTTCTTCACGGCCGAGAAAAATGTTTTCGGCGATGGACAGATGGGGTGCCAGCAACGACTCCTGGTGGACCATCGCGATGCCGTTGCGGGCAGCCTCAGATGGGTTGCGAAACCGGGCGGGTTGGCCTTTCCAGAGCATTTCGCCATCGTCAGCCACCTGCATGCCGGCGACGATTTTCATGAGCGTGGACTTGCCAGCCCCATTCTCGCCCATAAGCAGGTGGACCTCTCCGGCGTTCACCGAGAGATTGCCATCGCGGAGGGCGACGACACCGCCGAAGCGTTTCTGAATGCCCTTCAGTTGAAGCAACATGGTCGGCTGGAAGAATTCTCAAGTATGCCATGGTGCGTGCTAGACTAACGGTTGGTTCCGCTGATGGGGGCCGATTCGGCGGGCGCGTAGCTCAACTGGCAGAGCAAGTGACTCTTAATCACTAGGTTGTAGGTTCGAGACCTACCGCGCTCACCAACAGAACAACCCGTGGATATAAATCACTAAATGCGGCCAAGTGCCGCATCACGTTTAGCGGCAGGTGAATGCGACCGGACGCTCCAGTTTCCACGCAGACGGTCGCTTTTCAACGCAGACGGTCGCGGGTGGTTGTGTCGCACCGCTCGAAGTACTTCTGGGCTGCTCGCGATAGTGAAACCGGGTTTGAACTAGAGATCGATATTGAACACGTCGGAGTGCACAACTCGCTCCGCAAAGAAGAGCGCCGCCGAGTAGGGTGCCAGCATCTCGGAAACGGCAAGCGGGAGCAACTGTCTAGCATTCGATCCGGCGCTGACGTCGGACATCTTGTTCAGAGCCAAGCTGGCCAGCGCTGCTTGTTTCTCAATTTCTTTGCTGGTGGCTTCTACGTAGTACACCGGCTGCCTTCCTTCTCCCATCATTCCACTGAGTTGACGCTGTAGTGAAGTAGCGGTTCTTAGCCATTTGTTTTCTGGAACCGTTTGCTTATATACCTCGGTGGAACCGCGAGTTCCCCGGGGCTATTCTTTCGATCCGCCCAGCCCGCCCAGGCGGCAAGATTTGCACGTTCCAAAGCCGCTGCCTGTGATCTGGATGAACCCGCACAGCGCTGTAACTCGGGTCAGCTCCGCCGTGCTCAGCGTGGCCGGGACAAAGGGCGTTTCCGTGATCCCGAACGTGCCGCCAGGGCTTCCGACAGTGATCGGCAGGGCATGAATCGTGGTGCCCCATGCGGCCAGACCGTTCATAAAAGGATTTGCTGGCGTGCCTGCCGTGGCTGCATTGCACGTGGGCGCTACCGCCGCCGCGCTGGTGGCAAGCAGCTTTACGACGATGGAGGTCGGTCTGCCTGGCGTCAGGGTATTGCTTACCAAATCATTGACCGCTGAAATCGAATTGAGTCCGTTTGGCGTGACTAAGCAGGAGCAACAGGAGACTAACTGCTCGTCAGGCGAGAATGCATAGACGTTCACACACAGGTTGCCGCTTTGGACAAGGGCACCGCCCATGGGGGCGATCAATAGACGGGCCGGGAAGCCTTCACCGGTATTGGTGAAATTGATTACCGAGTCACCGATTGAGAGATTCGAGGTGTAGCGGACCTGGAAGGGGTTTCCCACAAGGATATTGGCGGAGGCTGCGAAGCCGAAACCGCCGTTCGTGGAGGTCACGGAGTTGGTCGTGTTGGTCTGTGGCCCGTCAACTATTCCGGTGACGTTCACCGTAAGCATGCAGGTTGCCCCAGCGGCAAGCGTCGCGCCGGTCAAAGATACAAAGATAGCTCCAGCAACGGCGTTAGTGGTCGCGCTCGGACAATTCGTAGTCAAGCCGGGGTTCGCCGCCACGGCCAGCCCTGGAGGCAGCGGGTCAGTTACACCCACTCCAGTGAGCGCGACCGTTGGATTAGAATTCGTAAACGTCAAGGTCAGGGTTGTAGTCCCGTTCAAGGTGACGGTCGCCGAGCCGAAAGCCTTGGAAATCAGCGGAGGCAACGGGTTCACAAGAAGTCCCGCCGTTGACGTGTTTCCGGCTCCCGCCACGCTGTCTGAGACCAAGACGCTATTGCTTAGCGAGCCAACGGCGGTCCCTTGGACCAGGACGGTGAAAGTGCACGAGCCGCCAGGGCCGATTACGGTTGATCCAAGACCTACCGTAGTGCCGCCGAGAGTCGCTGCGACGCTTCCGAGAACGGACCCCAGGCCAGTGCAGGAAGCGGTCTGGGTTCCAGCCGCCGCGAGGATAAGATTGGCGGGGAAGGTGTCGGAGAAGGTGACGCCGGTGAGCGATGTGGCCGCATTCGGGTTGTTGACGGTAAACGATAAGGTCGAGTTGCCGCC
>JANXQZ010000249.1 GCA_025353235.1 Bryobacterales bacterium | reverse complement strand
GCCAATCTTGGCTGCAGCCGCCTTTCTAGGCGGCTCGAAACCGGCTGAAAGCCGGTTGCAGGCAAGATTGCCTGCCCCACAAAGCTACGAGTGGCCGAGCACGGGATGGGGCTTGTACGGCTCTTCTAGCGCTTTCAACTCGGACGCATCCAACTCAATCGCAAGCGCGGCAATCGCATCATCCAAATGCTGCATTTTGCTCGCTCCCACAATAGGCGACGTGACGCCAGGCTGCGCAAGCACCCACGCCAAAGCGACCTGCGCATTGGGCACCCCGCGCTTGCGAGCAATCTCCGTCAAACGATCAACCACCGCGAAATCGGAATCTTGGTAGTACAGCTTCTGCGCGTAATCATCCGTCTTGGCCCGCAGTGTCTCGCCGTAGTCTGCCCGCGTTCGATTGCCTGCCAGGAAACCCCGCGCGAGCGGACTCCACGGAATGAGACCCACGCCTTCCTCGCGGCAGAACGGCATCATCTCGCGCTCCTCTTCGCGATAGATCAAATTATAGTGATTCTGCATCGTCACGAAGCGCGTCAAAGCCATGGAATCGGCCGTATACTGCATCTTCGCGAACTGCCATGCGAACATCGAAGACGCGCCGATGTAGAGCGCCTTGCCCATCTTCACCACGTCATGCAGAGCCTCCATCGTCTCCTCGATGGGCGTGTTGTAGTCGAACCTGTGAATTTGATACAGGTCGATGTAATCAGTGCCCAAACGCCGCAAACTGTCGTCGACAGCATGCATGATGTGCTTGCGCGATAAGCCCCGCTGATTGGGATCGTCGCCCATGGGATTGAAAACTTTCGTCGCAAGCACAACGCTGTCCCGCGAAGGCCCGAACTCCTTCACCGCGCGTCCTAGAATTTCCTCGCACACGCCAACCGAGTACATGTCGGCGGAATCGAAGAAGTTGATGCCTTGTTCGAAAGCTCGTTTATAGAAGGGACGGCTCTCTTCCTCCTCCAACACCCACTCGCGCCATTTCTTCGACCCGTAGGTCATGGTGCCAAGACACAGTCTAGAGACTTTCAAACCGGTGGATCCAAGGTTAACGAATTCCATAGCAGTACCGATTATCGCCCAGGGGCTTGCTGTTACAATTGGGGATAATGTTTGACTTATTTCGCAGCAGAGACAAAGCTGTGCGCATCGTTCTCGGCGGCTTGCTAGCCTTGGTGGCTTTCTCGATGCTGCTGTACTTGATCCCCGGCGCGGGAATGCCTTCCAGCTCGAACAACAACGATGTTGTCGCCGAGATCGGCAAGGAAACTGTCACGGTCAAAGACATACAGGAATTAATTCAGGAACGGCTGCAGAGCCGTCAAATTCCGCCGGACATGATGCAGTACCTGCTGCCTCAATTGATTGACCAGCGCATCTCAGATATCGCAGTCGCTTATCAGGCCAAGCGCATGGGCTTCGAAGTCTCCGACTCCGATCTGGCGAACGCAATCCGCAGCCTGCCGAATGTAGGGAATCTACCGGCGGATCAGTATCGCGCTTCCATCGAACAGTTGGGCATGTCCGTTCCGGAGTTCGAGGCCAACCTTCGAAAGCGCCTCTACATTCTCCAGCTTCAAAACATCGCTCTTGAAGGCGTGGTGGTTACTCCCCAAGAAGTGTCGCAGGAGTTTAATCGCCGCAACGAAAAGATCAAGATCGAGTACATCGCCTTCGATCCCGCAAAGCTAAAGACTGAAGTTAAGTCGACTCCTCCAGAGCTGCAAGCGTACTTCACGAACTTGCGCAG
>JANXQZ010000226.1 GCA_025353235.1 Bryobacterales bacterium | reverse complement strand
GGCGGCAAGATGCCGCCCCTGGTGTAAATCTACTGAATCGGAATCAACGAACCCTGAGCGAAGTAGTCGCCCGTAGTGTCGCCTGGCCGGAGATGGATGATTAAACCCACGGGCTGCTGCGGCCCCGGTGCGGTGTCGGTCGGAACCTGGAAGCAAATTTGGTAGATCCCTACCGATCCCTGCAGGCTAGTGGCTGAAACCACCCGAACGCCAGCGTTGTTCAGACCGAAATCGAGGGCCGAGACGATACTCTGGTTTGCAACTCCAGCGTCGTTGGTCGCCATGATTGGAGTTGTTTGGCCAAGACCAGTGGCGAAAGCGCAATCCACTTCGCCCCGTCGTGCCGGATTGCTGGGCGAGACGTACGATCCATCCGGACGGACCACCACGGCGAAGTTCTGGCCGTTGTATGGAGTTTCAAACAAACCAGGAGCGACAGGTTGAATTTGAACTCCGCTGATGGTGGCGGTTCCGCCTCCAGTCGCATTAATCACTACCGTGGCAGGTCCGGGGGACACTTCGAAGGGCACCTGAACGGCAACCTGTTCCTGTCCGCTCTGGTTGGAAACGTAGAAGATCGGGGCTGGGATCCCGTTGAAGGTCACGCTGAATCCCGAAAGACTTGTGGGCATAGGACCAAGGATCACATTGGGCCGCACCAGACCTTGCACGCCAGGTAAGAGGCCGTTGCCTTGAATGATGGCAATGGTTCCGGGCGCGATGCCAGGCTGGAAGCTGGCCGCGTTGAGGAACGAGACATTGGTGGGTCCGGGCAAGCGCGAGGTAAGGGTGAATGAAGTGTTGAAGCCGCTGGAGGACGCTGTGATAATGATCGGACCCGCGCCGGAGCCGGCTGTTACGATTGTTTGGGCTAAGCCGTTAGCGTCGGTGGTGGCAGTCGCGGAGCTAACAGTCGCACTCCCGCTTGTGACTGAGAAGGCGACTTGAGCGCCTGCCACGGCCGCACCGTTCGTATCGACTACTTTTACCACCACTGGCGAGCCAAATGCCGTATTGATGAGAGCGGTTTGGGATCCGCCGGAGACGGCCTGAATGCTTGCAGCAGGTATCGTCACGGTGAAGCTGAAGGTTGTGGTCGCCGTGCCTGCCGTGGCTCTCACTTGATAGGTGCCAGCCGTGTTGCCGAGAGTACCGAGCGCTGAGGCGCGGCCGTTCTGGTCAGTGGCTGTGCTGACATTCGCGAGTGTAATCGTCCCTGGTGTCAGAGCTTGGAAGCTGACGGGCACGCCCGTCAAACCGTTCCCTGCAGCATCCAGCACTTGGACGGAGAATGCGGACTGGAGTTGCTGTCCCGGTCTGCCGGACTGTGCATCGCCTAGCACCTTATTGAGTACCGCAGGAAGTCCAGCCGTAACCGTTATGCCGTAAGCGGGACCCTGGTAGTGGTAACCGACATCGAGCGAGATCTGTTGCCCGCTGACCATCGTCCCGGTGAACATTATGTCGCATACGCCCCTGCCGGTAGCATCGGTTAAGACGCCGCTGCCGGTTGGGTCGACGCACTTGGCATAAGCGGAGTTGGGAGCGGTAGTGGGATCCTGGTTGGAAGTCTGAGGATCTATGATTCGCAAACTCACGTTTGGAATTGGTTGCCCCAGATTGGAAACCACCGCCACCGTCGCCCCACCTTTCAGGACGGAGCCCGCTCCGCCGGTGAGCAGCGTTCCGGGCTGCGGCGTCAGGTACTGAACTGTCGGGGGAGAGGCATGGTTGGCAGTGCTGATGTAGAACAGGACGCTGTTGGTGCCGGGGGCGCTAGCTTGTATCCCGGCCTGAATAAAGCCGGAGAAGGGCGGTATGGTGGTGCTCAGGAATGCGGCCGACGCGATACCCTTGGCGTCTGTGGTGATGATGGTGCCAAACCCGTCCGGGGTGGGCGATCCACCTAGCAACGTCCCAACCCCAGTCGAGAAGCTAAACGTCACCGAGGCATTCGGAACCGGCACCCCGTTGATGTCGGTTACCTTCACGACCAGGGGCGACCCAAAGCCGGGGATGCCCGTGTTGTTATTCTCGAATATCAGCTGGCCTTGACCTGCAACGATGCTGAGGCCGCCGGTGGGTGTTCCGCCACCGCCGCCGCCCGTCCCGATATTAAACGTGAAGTTCGCGGTTGCTCCGCCTGCTGTCACGGTTACGATCGCGGGGCCGCTGGTGGCAGGAGCTGTAATCGTGGTGGCGGCATAACCGTTCACTCCCGAAGTAACCGTAGTATTTTGAATGACGAGTCCTGAATTTGCGCTGGCAAATGTCACTTGAGTTCCCGCAATCGGCAAACCGGCTGCGTCCAGTACGCGCACCACGATGGGAAGAGACGGCGCGCCTTGGGCCAGAGCCTGCTTGTCGCCATATTGCACTAACGACACAGGCGTAGCGCCCGCACTGGGAGCATTGGTGACAGTGACCACGCTAGCCGCCGAGGAGATAGGCGAGGCGCTAACGATCTGAGAGGTTGAAATGTCGACCTTATAGGCGCAACCCGTTCCGGACCCTACCGTTCCCGCAGGGCAGCTGCCGCTTGAAAGGACATAGATGTTCTGGGCGGATGCGCGGGCACCGCCGGGCACTTCGTTCGATAGATTCGCGCCGGTGATGTTAAGGCCCGACACGCCAGCGAAATTCGGCGCGCTCAGCGTCAAATTGGGAATCACGAATTGGTACAGACTGCTGGTTTGGGAGGAGTATCCGTACGCGAGAGTATTGCTCGCGACTAAGATACGGTCAAAAATCGCGTTGCCCACATTTCCGCTGGAGGTGACGACAGTATGCGAAGTCAGATCGATTAGGATGACCGTGGCCTGAGTTTGCCCAGGCGTGAGGTTAGGAACCAGGAGGTACTTGCCATCGGGAGTAAACGCGGATTTACCGGCACGGATGATGGTCTGAATCTCTCCGCTAGGCGTAAGGAGCAAAGTCGTAGGATTGATCTCGTAAACGCGATTCACGCCGCCGACATACACCAGGCCATTGGGGCCCACTGCAAGACTAGTAGCGATGTTATTTAGGGGAAGATTGCCGATCGTGGAGAAGTTGCTGCCGGTGAGGTCGACTGCGTAGAGAACACCTTGACCATTCGGAAGAGTTCCCAGGAGGAACGCGCGCGTTCCGTCCAGACTCACAGCGACGTCGGTAAGGGGCGTGCCGGGGAGAATGCCCGCCGGAGTGAGATCGCTATCGGTGGTGGTATCGAAAACGTGGAGGGACCCCGCCACCACTAGCAATCGCTTTCCATCCGGAGTAAGGGCGGCGGCCGTGGCCTGGGTTCCCAGATTCCCCAGGGAGCGCGGGTTGGCGAACGCGCTGTCTACGACCGTGACCGTCTGGCTGCCCGATCCGGAGATCACGTAATACTTGGAGCCATCCGGCTTTGCCAGTATTGCAAAAGGCGCGCTGCCCGCAGTGAAGCTGGTTAAGGCATTAAAGGTAGAGGTATAGACGAGGACAGTATTACTTCCCGAAGTTGCTCCGGGAAGGACAAATATGTCCTGCGCTTGTGCCACCGCAGCGGCGAAGGAAAAACACGCGAGAGCGCAGATAATCGGCTTTTTAAACATTGTTTTACAATACTCCTGAGTGGGAAAAGACGCGGGACACGCCAAACAAAAGAGTACCACAACGCTTGGACTATTCTATGCGGGAGGTATGGTCCAGATTTCTCTGAAAAGGGCAGGAACTATGAGCGGGAATTAAAAAAGGGGAGGCCGAAGCCTCCCCTTT
>JANXQZ010000208.1 GCA_025353235.1 Bryobacterales bacterium | reverse complement strand
AGATGGTATTGGCCGAGACTAGCAGGATGGTGAACGTCACCGCACCGCAAATCAGCAAAAGAAACAGCCTAAGATTGCCGACGAAGGACGCAAAGCTGAGCTGGAAGGCGCGCTCCGACTCTGTCTTCGTAGGCTGCGGGGCGTTGTCGAAAATATCGTCAACCGCCTTGGCGATGCGAGGCACATCCTCTGCGCTATTCGCCTGGATCTGGAAGGCGCCCACTTGGCCGCTGCGGGGATTGCTCTCCCCGAGCGCATCTCGCAGATAAGCGCGGTTGAAGTACAGAGTGTCCGCATTCTGGGGATCCTCATAGATTCCAACAACCTTCAACTCCATGTTGACGGGAAAGATGTCACCCACTAAAGTGATGCGGTCCCCAAGCTTGAAATTTAGCTTTTCAGACAATGACTTCGATACAATGCAACCCGTGCGCTCATGTTGGAACGCAGATTTCTGTTCCTCCGGTATCTGGTACTCAGGATGAAGCGAAAAGATGCGGTCGGGCTCGGCAGCGAATCTGGCGAAGAAGTTCTTCGGATCGCGGGAGTCTTTGTATGTCCCGCCAAACCACTGCCAGACCATCACTTGACGTACGCCAGGAATGCTTTCGATTTTTTGGCGGTAGGAGATGGGCATCGATTGGGTGAGCGAAACGCGGTGCCGCACAACTAACCGCAAGGCTTCGGCGGGCGTAGCGTCGGCCAGGAATAAAGTTCGGTAAATGGCGAACAGCACTCCAAGCAGGCACAAGGAGACGGCCATGCTGCCGATCGTCAATATGCTTCTGCGCCGGTTGCGCAGGCTATTTTTAAACATCAGGGATAAGAATCGAAACATCTGCCTCCACCGTACGATAAGTTTGCCGGGTTCGTCGCCGCTAGATCGGCGGATGCCCGGTCCGGATCGGCGAGTGTCATGCCACTCAACAGTTCGCCTTTTATTCGCCTTTCATTGTAGAACGAATCAACTCACTTCGGGTAGGTCTCATTTTAGCTGCTGCGCGAGGACCGGAGAGCGCGGTGTGAACATTTTTCGGATAAGTCCCAAATCATCCGGGGTTAGCAGCGAACCTGATACAATGTGGTGCTTAGTCGGGGAGGACTGTTGCGGAACGCCATTGGCCTACTGTTGCGAACCTATAGCTACTTGTATCATCTGATCCTGTCGGTGTTCCTCATTGGAATTTCCTACATCGCCATTTCGGCGGGAAAGCCTCTCAAACTCGACATGCTGCCTTGGGAAGGGGAAAAGCTAAACCACTGGGCGGCGGGACTGGGCGTGCTTGGATTTGTCTGCGTGCTGCTGGCAGTCACCGGATTGTTTCGATACATCTTCCCCGTATGGACGGTCTTTGCATTCGTCATGATGCTGCGGGGATTCTTCCTTACGCCCTACAACTTCGGCGGCGAGGATCACTTTAAGGGTGCGGCCTGGTTGACATTTGGAGCTTTCGGGGCCTTCCTCAGCAGCCTCAGCGTGCTTGACCGCAGTAGTCGGCGGCGTTGAATTGCAAGCCGCCGACTCCTGCGCTGCGCTCTGCGACCTAACTAGCGGCCGCTTCCTTCATCGGCTCGTCAGCGCTTCCGCCATAGATAGATGGCACCTTGCCGCCCATCGGCCGCAAGTAAGCCGACAGTTGGCCGCGGTGATGGACCCCATGGACCAAACTCAGTTGCAGGAAGCCTAGCGCCGTCATCTTGAATTGATGGAAGGGGATTTCTTTTAGTAGTTGCTCCCCGCTGAGTGCCGCGACTTTCTCCGCGCCCTTGGAAAAATTCTGCTCGTACCATGTCGCGACGTCTGCGGAAGTCCGAATCGTTTCAGGCCGTTTGCCGGGGCCCTCCATCGGTGTCTCCGAAGCGAGCGACATGAAGAAAACGTCCGCCGAAGCGATATGCCAAGCAAGATCGAGAGCTGTCATGCTGCGCGGGTCTGGTTGATAATCGCCTCTATCGGGCGGGGCGGCCTGGATCACCCTGAGGGTGGTCTTGTGCTCGTTCTTGAGTTGCGGCAAGAGGAGACCCATTACTAACGTTGCTTGGTCTGGTTGAAGTTGCATTTCGAATGACTCCTGGAAATATTTTACCCG
>JANXQZ010000519.1 GCA_025353235.1 Bryobacterales bacterium | reverse complement strand
AGTCCCTAAGGACGTAGCGTTTCGCGATCAAGGAGGTGCCTTTCAGCGGGCTGTTGCGGGAGGCTGTCGCGAGGAAGCTACTTTGGTCTGCTTCGGATCGCAGCAATCTTTCCCGGTCCTCCTTTGAATCACACCGGGAGGTCGGCGCAAACAGCGATCAAGCCCTCGCAGAATACTCAAGAAGGCGATTTGCAACATCGGATCGTGATCCTAACACTGCGGAGTCAGGCGCGGATAATTCGATCTCGTCCAGCTCCCAGAAGCGACTTCTGTGCCCGCAAAGGATCTTTCCGAGTACCCCTTTGATTCGGGAGCAACGACCAGTTAGACGGAAACGCGATCACATCTAGCGGGTAGCCGAGCCGCTCAAGCCGGTCTGATGTTGTGCTGCCTCCGTCTGATGGGTTTAGAATCAAGGACAATCATTCCATGCGCTGAATCATGCTTCCCTTGTTCCTCGTCGGCATTGTCATCGCCCAAGTCAAGGTCACTAATCCGGGGTTTGAAGCGGGGGAATTGGGTACTGTGCCAACTGGCTGGCGGGTTCCAACAGTGGTTGCTGAGGCCGGTTTCGCCGTCAAGACGGTCGATCAGGGCTGCCACGGCGGGACCCGCTGCGCAATGATGACCGGCGTAGCCAATCATCCCGCCACCATCTTCGGCAATCTGATTCAGACTCTTCCCGCCGATGGGTATACCCTGCGCCGCATCCGGCTCCGGGCCGCGATTCGCGTGCAAGGTATTCAAACGCGCGCTCAGATGTGGCTGCGCCTCGACCGTCCCGACAACAGCATGGCCCTTCTCGAAAACATGGGCGACCGGCCAGTTACGGCGGCCGGAATGGAAGACCTACGATATCGAGACGAACGTCGCCGGCGACGTTAGCCGAATCGTGTTCGGCGTGATGCTCTTCGGCGGCGGAACGGCTTGGGTCGATGACGTCAGCCTCGACATTCTCGCTGAAGTCCACAAGGATCCTAATGAGGCTGCGCGGCCTCTCACCTCCAGGGGCCTTGTCAACCTGACTGCCTTTTCCAAATTGTATGGCTATGTCCGGCATTTTCATCCAAGCGATCAGGCTGCGCGGACGGACTGGGACACCTTCGCCCTGGAAGGAGTGCGTCAGGTTGAGATGGTTGCGTCCACCGACGACCTGGTGAAGCGGCTGCAAGAACTGTTTCAGCCGATCGCCCCGACGGTGCAGATATTTCCGTCTGAACGGCATCCATCGCCGCCAAATATGCTCTCTGGGCCGCAAATCATCCGCTATGTGCATCAGGGTGTCGGACTTCCTTCCACGGCCGCCTACAACATATACAAGAGCGAGCGCGAGAAGAAACCTGCGCTTGGGGAGGAGATCCCGAAGCCTTTTGAAGCGGAGCTGGTCCCAGGCATTACCGCGTCCGTGCCGCTGGTTCTATCTGTAGACTCCGGTGGAACGCTACCGCATGCGCCTCTGCCCGATGCGAGTATCCTGTACGACCGTTCCGCCGAAGATCGGGGAACAAGGCTGGCCGCGGTAGTAATCGCCTGGAACGTCTTCCAGCATTTTTATCCCTACTTTGATGTGGTCAAAACAGACTGGGGAGCGGAATTGCCGAAAGCCCTGCGCGCGGCGGCGACCGATTCCGGTCCCATGGATTTCCAAAAGACTCTGCAGCGGCTCGTGGCTGCCTTGAAAGATGGACACGGCCGGGTGAGCCCTCCTCAACCGGAACGGCGCCTTCAGCCGCCGCTCACTCTAGATTGGGTCCAAGGACAGTTCATCATCACCCGTGTTCAGAAGGGCAAGGCGGAAGGCGTAGCGCCCGGGGATCGGATCTTGAAAATCGACGGCAAGCCCATCGAACAGGCAACGGCTGAAGTGCGGGCACTCATTTCGGGGGCCACGGAGCAATGGATCCGCTATCGGTCCGCGTCCGAACTATCGGCGTGCGATGCCAATACCAAGATCATTCGGCTTGAAATCGAGCCGTTTGCAAATCTAGGCACGAGAAAAAGCGTCGAGGTCGCGTGCGGCTTTCCCAAGTTAAAGGATATGGAGACTTATACCGAACCCCGGCCGGACACGTTGTCTGAAGTGGCGCCGGGGATTCTCTATGTCGATCTGGACAGGATCAGCGA
>JANXQZ010000163.1 GCA_025353235.1 Bryobacterales bacterium | reverse complement strand
GCGGATCTGGAATGGACGTTCCCCATGGAGTTTGCGGAAGTGGTGTGGGGAGATGGCGAAAAGGTGGAGCGCCAGATTTTATCGATGACTGGACGCGCTCCCTTTTCCGGCGAGACGCTGCGAGTGCCCTTCGATGCTTCCGGCAAGAAATGGGTTCGATTTGCAGCCTGGGATTCAGCGGGGAACGGGGCGGCGGGACAGCCAATCCATCTTAAGTGATAGCGGGCATTCAGGCTTTCTTATCTTGCGCGCTGTCGTAACTTTCGCCGTAAATTGCAGGCACTTTTGCTCCTGCCGGTCGGAGGTACATCGAGAGCTGGCCTCGGTGGTGGATCGAATGACTGAGAAGGAACTGCAGGTAGACAACCGCCGGAAGCTGGAACATGCCGCGAAAATCGAGAATTTTCGAGAGCTGCTCGCCGGTGAGTTGCGCCAGCGGGCTGGATTTGCGGGCAAACATTTCACCATACCAGGCACCGAGTTCCGCCGAGTTCTTGATCGATTCCGGCTTCGGAGACGGCGTAAAATCGAATTCGCCGTCAACCAGTCGCCTTTATCGAGCGGTATGGCTTCAATCACGCGGCGGGTGAGCGTGTGCTCACTGCGCAGGGATTGAGGGCCATGGCGAGGAGGAAAGAGGCTTGATCGGGTTGGAGTGGGGCATTTATCCATTATAGATTCGGCCCTATCCGTTGAGACGAGCGCGATGTGCGCACATCGAATGTCATGAAATAGGTCCAGTGGGATCGGGATTCGGCATTGACTGTGGGGCAGGCAATCTTGCCTGCAGCCGCCTCTTAGGCGGCTTTTCGGGCTTTCCTTTTCGGGCTTTCATAGAGTATTTGTATCCTGAGAAAGCCGGCTGAAAGCCGGCTGCAGCCAAGATTGTCTGCCCCACGGCTCTAGCTATTTTCGAGTAATCCGGATTCGCAGCGCAGCGGGCACTTCCGCCGAATCCTTTACCCGAAGCACATCGAAACCGGCCGCTCGCCCGCTAGCTTCGCCAGCATCGGAATCCTCCACCACCAGCGGGCGCTTCGCTCCTAGCAACTCCGCCGCCCGGAGATACGGATCTGGCTCGGGCTTTACCCGTTCCACGTCCCCGCCGTACACTGCTGCTTTGAGGAAAGGCATGAGCCCCGCCTTGATCAGGATGGGTTCCACCTCGTCCCTGCCACTCGAAGTGACTATCGCTAGCGAGTAGTCATCCAGAGACTGAAACAACTCCAGGACTCCTTCGAAGAACGGCATCCGCTCTTCCATGAGCTGCCGGAAGCGCGCATGTTTGCGAGGGTAGGTTGCGTACAGGGTCTCCACGTCGATTGCTGGAACGCTGGCGCACATCCGACGCAGCATGGTGCGGTCAGATACCCCAATGCAGTTCGCGCACCAAGCATCCCAATCGAGTGAAAGACCGAAGCCAACCAGAATCTCGTTCCAGCATTGATAGTGGATCGGTTCGCTATCTACCAGGACTCCATCGAAATCGAAGAGAATTGCGTCATATTTCCTCTCTTCACTCACTGAAAACGAACCGAACTCAGCACATCTCTCAAAGCGGCCTGAACATGATTCGCCTCGCTCTGAGGAGAGATGAATACCAGATAGAACAAACCCTCAGGCCGCGCAACCGTGACCAGCGTGTCACTTTCAGTCTCTCCTTGGAAGGGAGACTGAGCGGTAAAGGAAGTGACTAGTCCGCGCTGGCCACCCACCTCTGTGGCTTGCGAAGATTGAGCCACGCGCATCCCCGAATTTTGCTGCATTAACTGCCGGACCAAAGCTTGCGTGTCCCGCTCTAAATCGAGCGCGTTGCCTTCCGGAAAATAGTAGCTCACCTCGAGCCCATACCCGATCGCCACGCTGGTCCCGTTCTTGATAAGCCCCTCCTGAGGGGCGATCGTTACCATGTTGCTTTGCTGCTCCCCGAATACCTGCCAGTTATCCGGATAGGAAAGGGCGAACGCGCTCCCTTTGTAATCGCGCATGCGCCCGCTCGGACGCACGCTGGGCGGACTGGGGGCATGCCCGTCCTGGAAATTAGAAGTGAGATTTCCGGGCGCAGGCATGTGGTTCACCAGATCCTTAATGCGCTGGAATTGGCCAGTGTCGGAGTTGAACGGACGCTGCGGCATCTGTCGAACTTCGTCCTCCACCGCCTTCACGCGATTGCCAGGATTCGGATGGTCCGACAAGAGCTGAGAGAGCACCCCCTGCCTACCCGCTTTGGCTTCGAGTTTTTCGAAGAAGTGCGCCATCTCGATCGGGTTGTACCCTGCGTCGGCTACGATCAGGGCGCTATTGTAATCGGCCTCGGCTTCATCTGTCCGCGAGAATGTCAGCAGCGCTGAATGGGCGACCAACCCTACGCCTGCTTGGCCCAACTGTCCGAGAATTCCATGGCCCAGCACGGCCCCAGCCAGCATCGCCGGAATGGAAACGAGATTCTGTTTGGAGACCTGATTGGTGGAATGCCGCAACACGATATGCGACATTTCATGCCCGATCACGCCCGCCAGTTGAGCCTCATTGTCGGCAGCTTGGATTAGCGCAGTGTGAATGAAAAGCGGCCCGCCGGGCAGGGCAAACGCGTTGATATTCTTATCGTAGACGGCGGAGATCGAGAATGGGAATTGCGTGCCGGTGTCCTTGCCCGCATGCGGGGACTGCTTCAAACGATCCAGCAGCGTATTCAGATATCTGTCGAGGTCCGGATTATGCACCACCGCCATCTTCTGCTGAATCTGCGCGGCGGCCTCTTTCCCTAGCTGCACGTCTTGCTGAGGCGAGAAGAGGTTCCAGCCTGGTTTTACAGGTCTAATCTGCGCGCTCGCGCCAAGCGCCACACTCAATAAAATAGATAGAAAAGCAGTCCTGCGCACGCTCGCCTCCTCCTTTCTCTCACGTTATAATTAGACCATGTTGAAGCCTACCGCTAAGATCTGGCACAACGGAAAATTCATCCAGTGGGATGACGCCAAGATCCACGTACTCGCTCACGTAACAAGCTATGGCAGTTCGGTGTTCGAAGGTGTCCGTTGCTACGAGACGAAGTCCGGCCCGGCCATTTTCCGCGCCAGAGAGCACGCCCGCCGCCTGCTTGACTCGGCCAAGATCTATCGCATGGATCTGCCCTACAGCATCGACCAACTGGTCGACGCGATGACCGAACTCGTCCGCGTTAACGACCTCACCTCTTGCTACTTCCGTCCGATTGCTTTGCGCGGGTATGGCGACGTCGGCGTGCTGCCTTTCAACAATCCGATCGAAGTGTACATCGCGTGTTGGGAGTGGGGAAAGTATTTGGGCGATGAAGCAATCACGCAGGGCGTGGACGTGTGTGTCTCCAGTTGGACTCGCCTGGCTCCCAACACGCTGCCGGCTCTCGCGAAAGCCGGGGCTAACTACATGAACTCTCAGTTGATTCGCATGGAGGCGCATGTGAACGGGTACGCCGAGGGCATTGCGCTCGACAATGCGGGATACGTCAGCGAGGGATCCGGCGAGAACATTTTCGTGGTTCGCGACGGCAAGATACTGACTCCTCCTTTGGGTGCGTCAGTGCTTCCTGGAATTACCCGCGACACGATTGTCCAGATCGCCGAATCGCTGGGGATTCCAATCGTCGAAGGGTTGATCCCGCGCGAAATGCTGTACATCGCCGACGAGGTTTTCTTCTCTGGAACGGCGGTGGAAGTAACTCCAGTGCGCTCGGTGGATCGAATCGTGATCGGCAACGGTTCCCGCGGTCCCATCACGGAGAGAATTCAGCGCGCGTACTTCGAAATCGTGAATGGCCAAACGCCTGATCGGCACGGGTGGCTGACGCCCGTCCAGCAAGCCGTCGCCGTATAAACCCTTAATTCGAAACGCTCTCATTCGAGTGCGAGACACTAGAAGGAGAGAATGTCCATTCCAAACGACCTGACCCGGAACATCGCTATTATTGCGCACGTAGACCACGGAAAAACCACGCTTGTGGACGCCATGCTGAAACAAAGCGGCATCTTCCGCGCGAACGAGCAGGTTGTAGAGCGCATGATGGATTCCAACGACCTCGAGCGCGAGCGCGGCATAACGATTCTCGCCAAGACGACGGGCGTGCGTTATCACGGCACCAAGATCAACATTGTCGATACACCCGGACACAGCGACTTTGGAGGGGAAGTAGAGCGCGCGCTGAAAATTGTGGACGGCGTCATGCTACTGGTGGACGCCAGCGAAGGTCCGCTGCCGCAAACCCGCTATGTCCTGATGAAAGCGCTTGAGGCTAAGCTGCCGCAGATTGTAGTAATCAACAAAATCGACCGGCCAGACGCCCGCATTCAGGAGGTGCTCAACGAAATTTACGACCTCTTTATCGATCTCGACGCGCATGAGGATCAGCTCGATTTTCCCGTAATTTATGCGAATGCCAGAGCTGGCATCGCCAAGACGAATCTGGAAGACGAATCGGTCGACTTGCGTCCGCTTTTCGAGTCGATTCTCAAGCACATTCCGGCTCCGGTGGGCGATCCGAACGACGTGCTCCAGCTCCTCGTTGCAAACCTCGATTACAGCGAGTATTTAGGCCGCTTGGCCATTGGCCGCGTGTTCTCCGGCACGCTGAACAATGGCGACGAAGTTGCCATCACCAAACTGGATGGCACGCTGCACAAAACGCGGATTACTAAGCTGTATTCCTTCGAAGGCTTGAAGCGCGTAGACGAGATGATCGGCAAGCCAGGCGATATTCTGGCCATCGCCGGTGTGGAAGGCATCACGATCGGGGAGACGGTGACTAGCGCCGAGACTCCGAAACCGCTGCCTCATATCCAGATCGACGAGCCAACCATCGCGATGACGATGACCATCAACACATCGCCCTTCTCGGGCCGCGAGGGTACGTATGTGACTTCGCGAAACCTGCGCGACCGGCTAGATAAGGAACTGCTTACCAACGTCTCGATCAAGGTGGAAGAGGCGGGCGGCCCCGATGCGTTCAAGGTTCAGGGACGGGGCGAATTGCAGTTGGCAATCCTGATCGAGATGATGCGCCGGGAAGGGTTTGAGCTGATGGTGGGCAAGCCCGAGATTCTCACTAAGACCATTAATGGCAAGCTCCATGAGCCACTTGAGCTGCTGGTGATCGATTGCCCTGAGAGTTTTGTGGGGGTTGTGATCGAGAAACTCGGAACGCGCAAGGGCAAGATGGAAAAGATGGTGAATCACGGCTCGGGCCGCGTGCGCATCGATTTTCTGGTTCCTTCCAGGGGGTTAATCGGACTCCGCAGCGAGATGCTGACCGATACCAAGGGAACGGCGATCATGAACTCTCTGTTTCATGGCTATATCGAGTGGCAAGGCGATATTGCGACCCGCCCCACTGGATCGCTGGTTTCGGACCGGACAGGGAAGGCCACTAGCTACGCTATCTGGAATTTGCAGGAGCGCGGGGAGATTTTCATCACGCCCACGACTGAAGTTTACGAAGGCATGATCGTGGGAGAGAATTCGCGCGACGCCGACCTCAACGTCAACATCGTGAAAGAGAAGAAACTCACCAACATGCGCGCCTCTTCGGCTGACGAGGCGATCCGCTTGGTGCCGCCCCGGCTGTTGAACCTGGAGCAGGCCATCGAGTTTATCCGCGACGACGAGTTTGTCGAAGTCACTCCCAAATCTATTCGCCTGCGCAAGCGCGTATTGAAGTCGAACCAGCGCTAAAATTCAGGAGCCTCTCTCCGCACATCTACTTCGTCGGACGTCTCTTCGCTGTAATCTTAACTGCGAGTTGATCGTTCCGAATATTGGTAAACCGCAGCACGCCCCGACCCTGATCGTCCACCGATATGATCGCGGGCGTATTCACCCCGGTAAGCATCCATCCCGGCGGAAGCGTCACCTGATTGAACGGGCGACCCAGGGTGCGCTCCCAAAGCAATTCGCCGCCTTTCACCGCATATCCTACGGGATCCGTGTACGTCTCCTCTACGCGCACGCGGGTCGAAAGGCCCTCGCCGATGGCTTGCTCCAAGTCTCCTTGCACCACCACGGAATCGGGCTCAGTCGGCGTCGGATAGTAACCCAGCGCGTTCACCTCCTTGCCCTTCACCGTATAAGTCTTGAGCTGCTTGCCAGTATCGAGGCTTGTCATCTTGGCATCGGGCGCAACCACGCTGCCCTTGCGCACGAAGCTATGGACATACTTCTGCCCCGCTCGATCAATGGTGAAGTCATGGGAAATGCGGAACTGATGCGTGTCGGGATCGAGCAGCCAGTAGCGGATTTCTAGCGACTGCTCGGCTCTGTGCGGCTGGGCCAGTAACCCCAGTGGAAGCAGCCAAAAGGCTAATTTCACGGCAGCCTCCGCGCGGTGATCTTTACAGGTAGTTGATCATCGCGATCATTTAAGAAACTGAGCTTTACCCTGCCATCTGCCTGCGTCGAAACAATTCCCGGTGACGCAGACTCGGTCAATTCCCATCCGGCTGGCAACACCACCACGTTGCGCCGAATCCCGAACGGCCGGTCAAACACCAATTCATCCCCTTTCGCGAAGTACGACTTCGCATCCGTATAAGTCTTCAGGATTCGGATTCGGGTTTCGCCATTCTTGGGGACAGGGCCTGGCAGGTAGACCTTAATATATTGCATATCGTCCGACGCGCGAGGCGAAGCCCACCCGGTTGCCCTGGCTTCCTTGCCGCCGACAACTTCAAACTTAAGCTCCTTACCGGTGCTGCGTTCGATAACGCTTTCTTTCGTAGCGATCGCTCCCTTCCGGATTGGATTGAAGAAAAATGGCGAGCCCTCGCGGGTTGCCGTAACATCGTATACGATCGCAAACTGGTGCGTGTCCGGGGGCAGCAGTTCATACACGGTGATCTCGTCGGCTGCGTGGGCCGCGAGGCCAACGATGAGCATCGAAACAACACTTCGCGCAAGCATGGATTTGACTAGGGAGTGTACCATGCTGAAGTGGATCCGATTAAGGCGGCAGTGGTGCAAGCGGGATCCGTCCCGTTCGATAGAGAGAAGACTCTGGCTAAGGCCGAAGGGCTGATCGCCGACGCCTACGTTGAGGGTGCGCGGATCGTAGTGTTCCCCGAAGCTTTCGTCGGCTGTTATCCGAAGGGCATGGACTTTGGTGCCCGAGTCGGCCAACGGTCGGCTCAGGGCCGGGCGTGGTACCGCCGCTACTTCGAGAACGCGATCGACGTGCCGGGACCTGAAACGCAGCGGCTCGGTAAAGCCGCCCAGTTCCACGGAGTGTGGCTAGTGATCGGAGTTATCGAGCGAGATGGAGGCACCCTCTACTGCACGGCTCTGATTTTCTCTCCTGACGGGTCACTTGCGGCCAAGCATCGCAAGCTGATGCCGACCGCGATGGAGAGGCTCATCTGGGGCTTCGGCGACGGCTCTACCTTACCCGTTTTGGACACCCCTGTCGGCAAAATAGGCGTTGTAATCTGCTGGGAGAATTACATGCCCATGCTGCGCATGGCGATGTACGCGAAAGGCATTCAGCTCTATTGCGCCCCCACCGTGGACGATCGCGAAACTTGGGCGCTCAGCATGCGCCACATCGCGTTTGAAGGACGCTGTTTTGTGCTGTCGGCCTGCCAATTCATTCGGCGTGGCGAGTATCCGCCCGAGTACGAAGCAAACCAGGCGGACGACCCGCAAGCAGTGCTGATTCGGGGCGGGAGCGTGATTGTTAACCCGCTTGGGCGTTTGCTAGCGGGTCCGGTCTACGACCGCGAATGCATCCTGACTGCCGAGCTAGACTTGGCCGAGATCGCAGAGGGAAAGTACGATCTTGACGTTGTCGGCCACTATGCCCGCCCCGACGTTTTCAGGCTTGAAGTGAACGAAAGGCCAGCCCCGGCCGTGCATCGGTCGGATTAAAGTCGGGATCGGTCCTTTACTGATCAGTGGAGCTTCGCGTACTCTTTCCGGGCATCAGCGAGAAGAGGCAAATCCGCGTCCGCCTCCTTCCACAGTGCGAAGAAGTCCTGGAAGGCTATCCTGGCTTTCGCCGTGTTGCCCGCGAGCGCAGAGCCGCGTGCCAGCCCCAAGTAGGAAATCGAATAGTACAGTCCCTGATTCGGATAGAGCCAGGTACTGCCCCAACTTGCTCCCTTGTGATCCAAAATTTTATGGAATTCGGCTGCGGCCTCCGCGCCCTTGCGCAGACGCAGGTACGCCAAGCCTCGCAAGTACACCGCCTCGGGGTAAGCGCGTTCGTAAGGCGAGGCGGATGCCAGCAGTTCCACCGCCTTGGCGGGCTGACCGCGCTGGAGCTCGATCGCTGCGCGAATCTCCGGAAGTTGCACCGCATTCCAGAGGGTTCCATTGGGAAAACGCTGGGAAGTCTCGGAGGCGAGCTTCTCCGCCCGGGCCGCATCGCCGCACATCGCCAGCGCCAGTGCCGGACGCCCCAGGTGGCGCACGGTCCGGCAGTTACCCGCCAGCGCGTCGGCCCGCGCATCCGCTTCTTCGAAGCCCGCTGCGACATCCAGGAGCCCCCGGCGCAGCGCTGTCTCCGCAGCTCGCTGGTACAACTTGCCGGACTCGCGCCGCTGGCCAAGAACATTCCGATGGGCGGCCTGCAAGCCAAAGCTGAGGTACTCTTCGGGCTTGCCTGCGTACCATTGAATCTCGCTATCGACAGCAGCCTGATTGCCCTCGATGTAAGCCATTTCGAGGAATCGCTGATGGACCCTGGCTGCGGCAACACCCAACTTCCGCACTGTGTCGGCGACCTTCTTTGCCTCGTCGAGCCGATCCAGGCACAGGTAGGCGTCCAAGAGCCGCCTATAGGAGGGTTCTGCGTTCGGCTGCAACTTAACCGCTGCCTGGCCCTCCTTGAGTCCCTCTTCGAATTGCGCCAGGTTTATGAGGTTCTCGCTCAAGGTGTTATGAAATCCCCACCAGCGGGGATAGTTCCCGATCCCCAGCCGATAGGCGTCGGTTGCTTTGTCCAACTCGCCGGTGTGTTGGTAGTAAATGGCTGCAATGAAGGTGCGCTCATATTCCGAGACGCGGTCGATCAACGCAAAAGCCTTTCTTGCGTATTCGACCTCGCGCCCTGCATCCCCGGCATTGTTGAAAGCGACTGCGAGGTAGAGGTAAGCCATGGCGAAATTCGGATCGAGGGCGATGGCGCGCTCAAACCACGGAACAGCGGCCAGAAAATGTCCCTGGACCAGCTCGGCGTGGCCCGACGTGTAACTCTGGAGAGCTTCCAGCGAGCCCGTGGTCGCCTTTTCCAGCGGACCATTCAACTTCTGAATCGAGCTGCGCGATTCCCCCAGCTTGCCGCGCAGAGCCGTCGCTGCGGTTCCCACTGCGTTCAACACGTGCTCCTTGTCGCCCGCCTGGATCTGCTCCCGAGCGAGTGTTGCGCCAGCTTGGCAAGTGATTGCCTGGAGCGTGACAACGTAGCTCTTACCCAGACTGTTGATGGAGCCTTCGATGGTAGCCGCGGCTGCATCTCGCACGCAGATGTCATGCGCGATCTGGTTCGTGATGCGCGCTCCCTGAGGCAAACGCATTAGCCGCAGGTCCTGATGCACCTGCTGCTCGTCCATGATTTTCAGGAAGGGGGACTGCTCGAGTTGAAAGGC
>JANXQZ010000131.1 GCA_025353235.1 Bryobacterales bacterium | reverse complement strand
CTGATAGTTCGGTGAGGTCTGGAACGCCGACTGAAGGGTTCCGGTCAAGTCGAAAGGCGCGCCTGGGCCGGACAAAACAAAAAATTTCGAAAAACGAAGTCGGCAACGGGAACGTAGACATATCCCTGGCTCACGGGATCGTACGCGCTGATGTAGTAGAACCAGGAATTGTTGGCATTGACAGCCTCCACCGGGTCCACCAGCTCGAATATACAGGCCGTGCTCCCTGCTATCGCGACCCTATTAATGCCAGGATCTTCGACCGCTTCCATTACCTCGTGGCCGATCGATATTGTCAGAGGCACGTTGAACGGCTGCCCGTTCGTCAACGTGATCACTGCGCCGGCGTTTATATAAATCGTGCCGAGCGGGGCCACGTCAGTCGATGTGTAATGCACTCCGTAACACCTATTGGCGTTGCAATCCCCTGGAAAGTTTGCTTCGTTGTTATCGATGTATACCGCGAGATCGGACGAGGTCGGCGTAGCTTGCCGGATCGTGACGTTCCTGTTGTATTTCCAGCCGTAGTGGTAAGTTAGCTGGGTCTGCAAAGCGTTTAGAGTGACTTGGGTGAGTGGGTAGCTTGACCTATTTTGGACAGCAACGTTTACAGCGTAGGGGGTCTGAGCCCCGACGCTAGCAGCCAAAGACAATAATAAGATCGGAGCGACCGCAAGTCCAAGCGGCAGCCGATCAAAAGTCACAGTATGTGTGGGGGGGAGTGGTGTTCATCTTAGAGACAGCCTATCTGTAATCCGCGTTACAGTCAATGCCTAACATTAATTCTCCTGCTGGCTGGACGGAGTCTACCTTGCTCCAGATGCGATCTACGCGGAACGCCTACTTCGCCACGTCGGCGACGCAGGTCATTTGCGATAGATATCCCTTCTGAAAAATTGGCGGAGCACCGTTCATATCCAGCAGGAAGCGCGCACTCAGCGGACTGCCGCTCGCGATGGTCACCACATGCTGATCCTGGCCAGTCCGGTTGTACCACTCGAGCCGGTACCCGCCGCCCTCGGGCTGCATCCGATCCGCCTGGCCAAATAGCCTGAAAATCGCCCAGAGCCCATCTTGCGTGGACCAGGCAGTCTCGCCCGATCCCTGATCTACGAAGAGCTTGGCCTCGTGCGCCCCTGAGCCCTGCCATGCGAGCGGTTTAGCCACTCCGTCCTTGCCGGATGACGTCACCGGCTGACCGTCCAGTTGCAGCCGGATCGCCTTAATTCCCTCAGTAGAAAGAGGCTTCAGAGAATAGCCGATATGCGGGTCCGGCGTGTTGCCCGCGTAAATTGCGTCTGTAAACGCGGCCGACCTGTTGAAGAAGCGCACGAAACCGTCGGTGAGCGTCACGGGGCTTCCCGCCACCGCTGCGTACTGGCTGCCTTGCTTCACCAAATACTTCTGCAGGTTGGCGTCGTAGAACGTCCACAGAGCACCATCTGGTTTGTGAAAGATGCCGTTCACGTCGGCCATGGACGCGTCTACCTTCGAGTTCGGATTAAAGGGATATTTCCGAAGCAGCGCGCTCCATTGCGCGCACAACGCCTTGCCCTTGCCGTTCAGTTCAGCCGGACCCAATCCCTTGAGAAAAGCCTGGACATACGTGATCGGGTCTTCGAGCAACTGCTGCACTTTGCGATCTACTTTCGATCCAGGGTCGGTCGCATTCTTGTCTGGAGTAAAGTTCTGAGCCATTTGCCCGGTGGTGGTCTTAGCATCCAGTGCTGCGCTCAGGGTTGGGGCAGCGGTCGCATCCGTCAGCGGCTGCGCACTGGAGGCTTGCTCCACCGAGCTTTGCAGCTTGAGCAGCGCACTCATATAAGGCTGATTGGACGGGGCGATGTAGCGATCCGCATTCGCGGGCGGCACCACCGATTGCACAGGCTGAAAAAGGCTCTTCACGTCGGCCGAGTCCACGTCTGTATTTTGCGAAGCCAGCGAGACCAAGGCCAGCAAAGGCGACGTGTTCGCCGACAACGTGCTCAGCTTCTTGCTTGCGTCCTGCAGATTCGCATACCTCCCTACCGAGGCCGCTTTCAGGTAAGCCCGCCATTGCGCTTTGTAATCCGAATAGTAGCGATCCGCTAACTGCTGGCCGAGCCCGCCCATGGATCCTTGCGTAGGTGCAGACGGGCCGAGCACCCATTCCTCGCCGCTGAAATATTGGCTGGGATTCTTGAGCGCCGTCTTCATAAACTCGAAACCCTTCTTGGTGAAAGGCCCAGCCACTTCATAGCTGTCGCTCACCACGGATACCGCATCGGGAAACTGTTTATTGAAATTGACCGGCTGGCTCTTCTTGGCGGCATCGGCAAGCATGGCTGCATAAACCCGCTCGATTCCCTCGAATCCATGCAGATAATCGCGCGCCTTTTTTACTGCGTCAGCGTCGTTGGCCGGCTCGTACGGATTCTCTACCTTCAACTCGCCGCTATAGAAATCGAACTGTTTTTGAGCGAGACTCATGCGATCAGCGTCCACGTTCTTAGCCACGCTCCAGCGGTTCAGCAGCACCGGCGGCAAAAACTCGCGGGTGCTCTTATCGTGATTCGAGGTGGTGATGAGATAGGCTTTCAGAGTCTCGTAAGTGGGCTGATAACCGGGTCCGGGCGTGGGCGGCAGCGTGCGCAGCGTCTCGAGCATCGCCGTCTGAGTCTGCCCGAAGAGCACCCGCTTAAAGCAGGCGAAGTAAAGTCGCCGGACTTCCGGATACAGACTGTCGCCGATGTACAGACCCCAGCGATAACCTAAGGGCGCCCCATCGCGTTCGTACCCGGTCAGCACCACAAGAGACTGGCGCAAAGTCTCCAGCCGCTGCAACGAATCGAGAGACGCCACCTTCTGACCTGCCCCCGTATCCACGGTCTCGATCCCCCGAGCAGCGTCCCGAGCTTCGGTCTCGAGCCCGCGATTTTTCGAATAAGAAACGATCAGCGCGAGGCTGTACAACAAACACAGGGCGGCTGCCGACGCCAGCAAGATGCGACGCAGCATGCTGGTCTTGGTGCTGGACTGGCTGGCACCCATCGCGACCTGATCTGCTAGCAGCAGGTTGTGAAAGAAGTGGGTCAGGAACAACCACTGTGGAACCTTGCGCGTCCCCACCACCTGTTGCGGAGCGGCCGCAACACCTCGAGCGTCGGGCCGAAAAATCCCGGTGGCGCCGAAGGACGCTTCCTGCTCGCGAGACTGCTGGCGAACGGGCGAAGGAGCAACCTCATTGACGACGATGGGCCGGACTCCGGAAAAATAAAACCCTCTCAAAAAAGGGCTGACGGTCAACTGGCTGGGACGGCAGAGATCCACGAGGAACTGCACCAGGGTGGGACGCAGCTTGCGAAACTCGCGCGGGAATTCATAAACAGGCGGAAGATTGGCGGGCTCATGTTCGCGTTCAAGAAAAAGCGGACGCGCGTTGCTGAGGGATCGGACCAACTGCTCGAAAGACGCATTGAGCCGAGCGGTCGCCTCCTCCGCGTACACTCCGCTGCTAATGGCGGCGAGTGGAACCGTAATGCCGAGCACTTGCGCGGACTCCGGATTGGTGAGGTTGCGCACGTACTCCGGGAAGAAGGCCACCCTGTCCATCTTCGTCACCAGAACGTAAACAGGCAAATTTATTCCGAGCGTTTGCGAGATCTCTCCCAATCGCGATCGCAGGGCGCGCGCTGTGGCGGCCATCGTTTCGTTGGCACCCGGCCGCATCAAGCTTTCCGCTTCCACCGTCACCAGAGCGGCGCGGGGCGCTTGCCCTTGCGCGACCACGGAACCGAGCCTGCCAGGCTGCAGCTTCTTGGCGATCTTAGTCCAGACCGATGGATCGGAGACGGACTTGCCTGCGGCTTCCACGAAAATGGCTTTCTTCGCGTACCAGAGGTTTGCAGCCCGCGTTGGAACCAAGTTCGTGTCCTGATAAACTTGGCCCGCTAACAACTCCGCATCGAGGCCGGAGTTCACGATCGTCGTTGTTTTAGCCGTGCCAGTTTCGCCGATGAGAAAAATAGCCGGAAGACTGCCGAGCTTGACTCCCTTCTGCACTTGAGCTGTGGCAAGCTTGGTTTCGGCGTCGCGGATCAGGCTGTCGATGTCGTCGGATTCGCCGACCTGCGCCGGATTCGCGACCGCATTCGCCGCTTCCTCCTGCTTTTTCTTGTTGTGTTTGAACCAGAGAAAAATGCCTACTCCAGCCAGTCCCACCAACATGAGCAAACCGCGAAAAACCCACAGCTTGGTTCCATGCAGTCCAAGCGCAGTTCCGGCCCACCAGGAAACCAGCATGTGGGCCGATAGGTAGATCGGGACCCCGGGAATTCTGAGTGAAGGCATCATCATGCGGGGCTCCTAGGCTTTGCCTTGCGACGAAATCGTGCTCAATTTGGAGGCACCCGAGCTGAGCGCAATCTTGAAGGTGACGAACAGAACCAGCATGAGGACGAAGCACGCCGCCGCTCCAATCACCAGGCGTTTCACCCACGGATCAGCCGCGTTCTGAACTGCTTTACCCTCGGGCGCCCAGGCCGGCGACAAGCCTCCGAACGCGCCGCGAATTCTGCGGATCTTGTCGCCGGTCGCGGTCATGACGGCTTGCAGTTCACCGGTCCGGCTGCCGCTATACCGGCCCGCGAACCCAAGCAGCATGCACAGATAGTGCACTTCCAGCAGATCGGCCAAATCCACCGAATCGTTGCGTGCCAGCAACTGCTCCAAGTTTTGAAAGAAGACTTGGCCGGCCATGTGGATGCCGAAGAGTTCTTCTTGGAGAGGCTTGCGGGGCCAGTCCGCGAACAGCGGATTGCGAGCGTTGAGGATGGATTCGTCCAGGAATCCGACCACCGCGAGGGTAGCCATGCGTATATCGTCGCCGTTGTAGCCGGCTCGATTGCGGGCTTCCTGCGCAGCGGTTTTGAGCGCCTCTTTCATGTGGTAGCGGAAAGACTCCGCATCGCTCAGCGCTTGGCGGTTGGCGCGCAAGCGAACGATGGCGGTGAACACTTCTTGAAAAATGAGAGCCAGGTTATCCGGGCGGGCAGGAACGGAACCGGTGCCAGTTGTGGGTGTCATTGCAGAGCCTTCTACTGCTCGAGAACGACCAGGAGTTCAAGCTCGGCGCCCGGCAGATCGCCCGGAACGTAGATGCCAACTTTCTTGGTTTGAACAATGTTATCCCAGAATGGGCCGTCTTTCGAGATTCCGAAGTACTGATTTTCAACCTTGGCCGAAATAGCCGCTGGCGGGACAGGAAGATGCGTAAGCGCCAAGCCCGCCATCGCGCGCCTGACCAGTTCGCCGACAAACTTGGCGGAGCAAATCTTCACCAGCTGAGGAGTTCGTGTGATGAGTTCGGCTTCTCCAATCTCGGCGTGGATTCCGAATATCCAGCGGGAGCGGCCCAGGCAGCGCGTGTCGTCGATTTGACCCTCGTAGAAATAATCGGCGACCTTTTTCAGTTGGATGGTGACGCAGTTAGTGGGAACGATTGTTTCCAGATGAACGCGGATATGCCGGTCGAGCGCATCGAAGCATTCGCCCAAATGCATGTGGTCATACACGGGCATTCCATTGGGATGCGAGTCGAGCGCGAAGGTGCAGAGAGCCCCGCCTAGGCGCGACATTTCCACGAACAGTTCCTCGGGGTGGCCTCGCTTGGAGATCCAGAGATGGCGCAAGGGAGCGAGTGCCGAATTGACGGAGTGGAGCAGCCAGAAGTTCGCGATTTCGCGGGTGGAGAAGTCGCCCGAAGCGCTGCCCCCGGAAGTGGTTCGGCTGAGTGTTTCGCTCTTGGTCTCAAGGATTTCGATGAGACGGCGCAGCAGGAGCATGAGCCGTTCGCTAGCGCTGATCTGCACGCAGGGAGGGACAAAATCCGGGTCGTACATAAAGTGGCCGGACCCGTCCCGCCTGACCCTTGCTACGGCGATGGACACGAAACCATCGAGCGGTTCGATATCGAGCAGAAGCCTCAGATTCTTCCGCCCCATGCGCACCGGACGCTCGTCGCCGCCGGTGTTTTCGTCGGGGAAATTCCGCATTTCGGCGACATACCTTCCACCTTGCGAACTGGGCGAAAGGTCGCAGTTGGGGCCTTCCGGCAAGCGGCGAGGAAGCCCGAGGCGAATGGTCAAGCTATCGGCCGTGGGCGGAAACAGCTCGGAGATGGCCCGCGAAGGAGGAAGCGCGTCAGACTGAGGCATGTGAAAAGGCATGCCGTCGGGCAGGATGCCTCGGGCGTGGATCAGCGAGACAGTGCCATTTCGCAGGGCGTCCACGTCCAGCTCCAAGCCGGTGAGCCCGAAACCGCGGAACCACAAGGACGAGGTTGTAAAATCAATCGAATCTTCGAAGTAGCGGCCTTGGACTTGAAATTGATGAGGTCCAAGATGCATGCCTTCGGACCATACGACTCTGGACAAAGATCTCATTCACCTGCCGTTTAGTGCTTTAGTATTGCATACTGTATCATGCTGTACATGGTTGGCGTTCATGAGCTTCGATCGAAAGTACCGACTGATTGAACCGATTCCCGAGTTAGGCGGAGAATTGGGACTGCTAGGCCGCGAGATCGCTTCGGGTCAACCGGTCATGGTGCATTTTCTTAGCGGCGGCCGTAGTGCCGAGAACGAGGAGCTTTTGCGAAGAGCTAGCTCGGCCGTGCTCGAGGCGGGAGACTACCAAGGCACGCCGTACCTCGTGACGCGGGTTCTTCCTGACAGCATGCCGCTTCGCGAGTGGCTGGATCGAGTTGCCCCGCCCGTAGTCGCTCCAGCAGCGGATGTGAAGATCGAACCGGGCGAGTTCACGCGGATGTTCCAAGCGCCGGTTGCGCCGAGGGCAAAGCCCAAGCCTGAGGCCGCGCCGGTGAGCACAGAGGCCGGAGAATTCACGCGGATGTTCCAGGCCCCGATGGCGGCTCAGGACAAACCCGCAGCTGAATTGGCTCCGGAAAAGGGCGAATTCACTCGCATGTTCCAGGCGCCGGCGCCGGCTTCGGCAGAACCGAAGCCGAACCACGCAGCTCCCGTTCCAGATCCGCTCGAATTTACGAGAACGCTTGAAGTTCCGGTGGTGCCGAAAGCAAGACCAGAGCCAGAAACTGTCGCCCCTGCTGACGCGCCCAAGCAAGCGACTGCTGGCGTAAGAGGAATATTTCAAGCTCCAGTGGTGGCCGAGGTCAAGCCTGAGCCAGAGGCGAGCGAGTTTACCCGGATGTTCCAAGCCCCGCCTCCGTCAAAGGAAAAAGCACTAGATGCGGACGCTACCCGCATTTTTCAACCCGCACCGCCTCCGCAGGCTCCGGCGCAATCTCCGCTAAATGCCGCAGCACCTGGAGAATTCACGCGGATGTTCCAGTCGCCTGCGGTGAGCGAATCGGGAGGTGGGAAATATACCCCACCCGCTGGACCTGCCCCGGCTGGCGAATTTGCACGGATGTTTGAGCAGCCATTCGGGTCTACTGGATCGTCTGCATCCAGACCGGCGGCTGTACCGCTTCCGCCCGCACCCGCGCCGGTGCCGCAGTCGCCCGGAGGCGGGGATTTCACCAGAATGTTTGGCGTGCAGGGCGGACCTCCTTCTGCTGAGCCGCCTCCCATGGCTCCGGTCAGTTATAGCGCACCCAGATCCGGGACGCATGCGGGCGAGGCGACTCGGATCTTTCAGGCTCCGCCAAGTCAGCCGGTGCCTTCCGCTGCCCCGTCGGGGCCCAGCGAGTTCACCCGCATGTTTTCAGCTCCGGCGCCAGCTCCGGTTGCCGAGGCTCCGGTAACGCCTCAGCCCCCGTTCGCTCCGGCTCCGCCTAATCACCTCAAACTGGTGATTGTTTTGGGGGTGTTGTTCTTGGTGGCGGTGGCGATTGTCATGTATTTCCTCTTGCGCAACTAGTACAAGCCGTTGGGATGACGGCAAGCGCGGAGCCGGCTGGAAAGCTGGCTGCAGCGGGACTCGGCATTGATTGTGGGGCAGGCAATCTTGCCCGCAGCCGGCTTTCAGCGGTCATCCGCGTCGAAGCCGCGGTGCATTGAGCCGGAAACTTTGCGTCCGCGCCCCGAGAGAGGTTCAATCGGGTATCGACCATAGCTTGCCGCCGGGTCTATTCCGATTAAACCTCTCTCGGGGCGCGGACGCAAAGTTTCCGGCTCAATGCACCGCGGCTTCGACGCGGATGACCGCTGAAAGGC
>JANXQZ010000086.1 GCA_025353235.1 Bryobacterales bacterium | reverse complement strand
CGCCGACTTGCGTGGCAGTCAGAGACGAACTTGCCTGACCACTCTGCATGGGATGCCCTTTCGCCAGAAACGGTCCGATGGTGTTGCCATAGCGATCGTGCAGGATCACCAGCGAACGCACCAGATCTGCGCCCTGTTGATTCTCCGGCAAGTTGGAGTTGCCACCGCGCGCTTTATTTCCATGACAGGTGATGCATTGGGCGATGTAAACCGCCTTGCCGCGATCCGCCCCCGCTAGATCCACGATGTGGGAATCAGCGGCACCGGCACCCAAGGGACCAGGTCCAGTCGTTCTCGCGGGTGCGCGCTGCTGCGCCAGGGGAGGTGGAGCAACCATGTTGGGTCCGAGATTCTTCGCCAGGTAGTCGGCGATTTGGACCAGTTCGGCTTCGCTTGCCTTCGCGCCGCGCTCCACCATAGCGTTCACTACCGCGGTCCATTGATCGCGAGTTCGACCGGATCCCATCACGATCTCGGGTCCGTGACAGGTTGCCCCGCAGACCTTTTGGGTCACATCTTTCCCCGGCGCTTCGGGAAGCTGGCGCTGACGCGGAGTTTGCGCTGTGAGGAAAATCGCCCAGGTTAGCCCCAAGGCGGGCAGCCACATGGCTCTTACTAGTCTCATTCCGAGATCAGTGTATCAGCATCTAGACTGGTAACAGCCCTTCCATGCCTAACCATCTCATCGCAGAGAAAAGCCCCTACCTTCTGCAACATGCCCATAATCCGGTAGATTGGTATCCCTGGGGCGATTCAGCCTTCGAGAAAGCGAAGCGCGAAGACAAGCCGATCTTTCTGTCGATTGGATACTCCACTTGCCATTGGTGTCATGTCATGGAGCGCGAATCTTTTGAGAATGACGAGATCGCGGCCTTCCTCAATGCGCATTTCGTCCCGGTAAAAGTGGATCGCGAGGAGCGTCCCGACGTGGACCGCATCTACATGACATTCGTCCAAGCGACTACTGGCAGCGGTGGCTGGCCCATGTCTGTGTTTCTCACGCCTGCGCTAAAGCCATTCTATGGAGGCACGTATTTCCCGCCCGACAATCGCTATGGGCGTCCAGGGTTTGTGAGCCTCCTCCAATCTTTGGCACATGCCTGGGCAACCGACCGCGCCAAAATCGATAAGTCCAGCCAAGACGTCATCGCACAGCTGATCCAGCAAGCCGAACCCAAACCGTCGCGAGCCAGTTCGCTTGACTCCGGTATTCTCGATTCCGCGTACAACTATTACCGTCGCACCTTCGATTCGACCCATGGCGGGTTCGGTGATGCCCCCAAGTTTCCGCGTCCTGTATCTCTTAATTTTTTGCTTCGCTACTACGCCCACACTCGCAATGAAGAGGCGCTCGATATGACGCTGAAGACGCTGCGGGCCATGGCAGAAGGCGGGATGAACGATCAGCTTGGGGGAGGCTTTCATCGCTACTCGGTGGACGAAATGTGGTTCGTTCCACACTTCGAAAAGATGCTTTACGATCAGGCGCAACTCGTCACCTCTTACATTGAGGCTTACCAGATTACCGGTGATCCCTATTACGCGGAAATTGCCCGCAACACGCTGGACTATGTGATGCGCGAGATGACCGATGCGGGTGGCGGATTCTACTCTGCGGAGGATGCCGACAGCGTGATCGACCCTACCAACCCGCATGAGAAGGGCGAAGGAGCGTTCTACGTGTGGACTCGGCAGGAACTCGATTCCATACTCGGCAACCCGCATGCCGCAATTTTCGCGTATCGCTACGGAATGGAGACGGATGGAAACGTTCATCACGATCCGCACCAGGAGTTTGGGGGGAAGAACATCCTTTCAATTCGACACAGCTTGGAAGAGACCGCCAGCCGGTTTCAACTGGAACGAGACTTGATTGAAGCGAATCTGGATGGGTCGATTCTTAAGCTGCTAGAACGGCGAGGGTCGCGGGTGCGCCCGCACCTGGACGATAAAATTCTGACCGCGTGGAATGGTCTCATGATCTCGGCATTCGCCAAAGCTGCTCAGGCGTTGGATGAGCCGCGCTATGAAGACGCGGCCCGGCGGGCAGCTGACTTTGTTCTGACCAAAATGTATGATCGCGAGGGCGGGACGCTATTGCGGCGGTATCGGGACGGTGAAGCGGCTATTCCCGGTTTTCTGGATGATTACGCATTCTTCGTGCAGGCGCTTCTGGATTTGTATGAGACTGGATTCCGCGTCTCGGATATCGAACTTGCTATCAAGCTGACTGATAAGATTATCGAGCTCTTCGAAGATCGTCAGGGCGGCGGCTTTTACGGGACCGCTGAGGGAGATTCGGGCTTGGTCATGCGCATGAAGGATGATTACGATGGCGCTGAGCCTTCCGGCAACTCTATTGCTTTGATGAATCTGCTTCGTCTATCGCACACGGCGGCCGAGAGAACGTTGAATGGTCTGGCGTCTCGAATCGCACACCAGCCGGTGGCGGTTCCGCAGATGCTGGTCGCGTTGAACTATTATCTCTCGCCGAAGCGGCAGGTCGTATTGGCTGGCAGGCACGATCATGAGAGCACTCGCGCATTCTTGCGTAAGATTCGGAGCCGTTTTGCGCCCAACAGCGCCACGTTCCTGATTGAATCGGATGAGACTCGCGAGAGGCTCGCGAAGCTTATTCCGGCCACTGCGGAAATGAAGCAGATCAACGGCATGACCACGGCCTACGTCTGCGAAAATTACACTTGTCAGCTCCCGGTTACGGACATAGACAAGTTGGCCGAATTGCTACAATAAGGGCTCATGGAAAGAGCAGCGGCAACCACCTTGAGAGGCAACCCTTTCACCTTAGTCGGACCTGAG
>JANXQZ010000078.1 GCA_025353235.1 Bryobacterales bacterium | reverse complement strand
TCTTCCGAACCGACTTGTAGTAAGTCACCATCGTCGACGCAAGGCCGAAGTCCTCTTGTGACCACTTATTCAAGTTGGCCCCGATGCCAAGCGACCCCTGCATAGCCACCAGAAAACGATACTTCAACGGAGTACTGCGCCCGTTCATGTTGGGCACGTCCGTCACCCACGCCATCATCACTTTCGTCGTGTAGGCATAGCTGAATCCTTCCTGAATGCGCAACCGGTCATAAGCTTCCGTATTGTCGGACGGCCACACTTGTTCCACGCGCCGCAGGATACCCAGGTCGACCCGCCCTCCGCCGCCTGAACAGGACTCAATTTCCAGCTTGGGGTGTTTCGCGCGCAATCGGTCCAGAATATTGTAAAGATTTTCCGTGTAGCGCACCCACAGCTTCTTCTCATCCGCAGCCGCAACCTCGGGCCAGCCTGGCTCCGACCAATTCCTGTTGTAATCCCACTTAAGAAAGGCGATGTTATTGCCGGACACAATCTTGTCCAGGAAAGAGTAAACGTACTCCTTCACATCGTCCCGCGCGAGATTCAACACCAGCTGATTGCGAGCCTCGGTGCGCGGACGATTTGGAAAGTGCATCGCCCAGTCCGGATGAGCGCGGTAAAGATCGCTATCGGGGTTCACCATCTCCGGCTCCACCCACAAGCCAAACTCCATTCCGAGTCCGTTGACATATGAGATCAATGACCCGAGCCCGTTCGGAAATTTGTTCGGGTTGACGGTCCAATCCCCCAAGCCTGCATGATCGTTATTGCGAGCGCCGAACCAGCCATCATCCATCACGAAGCGTTCAACGCCAATCTTGGCGGCCTTTTCCGCAAGCGCTTTCTGCCCCGGCTCGTCGACCTTGAATTCAGTTGCCTCCCACGAGTTATACAACACAGGCCTCAGGCGCGATTGAAATCCGCCGGGCAGAATTTCAGCCCTTTGAAAGCGGTGGAACAAGCGCGATGCCTCACCAAAGCCGGCGTCGGTGTAGCCTGCGTAGAACGGCGGCGTGGTCAACGATTCGCCGTGCGCCAGCGGATAGCCGAAGTCGAATGTGTTGTAGCCTCCCGTGACGCGGACTTGCTGGTGCGGTGTCTGCTCCACTGTGATTCTCCAGCTTCCGCTCCATCCGAGCGCCCCGAACCAAACGTCGCCGCGATCCTGATCGGCCTGCCCATTGCGATCGATTGCAAACCAAGGATTCACTTGATGGCTCGTGCTTCCTCGGCGGCTTTCCAGGATCTGCTCGCCAGATCGAATCTGGGTCTGTTGAAGCTGGGTCTCGCCAGCCCATCGGCCAGTCAAAGAAGTGAGTCGATAGCCTTCTCCGCGAGGCAAATACCACGTGCCAGCTTGCGCGCTCTCTACTACGAGCGATTGGTCCGTATTATTGCGAATCGTGGCTAGCTTTCGCAGAATGCCGGTCTCCGCGTCGATCTGGTAATTCAAGATCGCGACGATGTTGTACTGAATATCCTTGAGTTGAATTTCCAGCGAATTGCCGTTGATGCGATGGCTGAGGTAGTGCAGCACAAGATCGCGATTGCCATCTTTGAGGGTTACTTTTAGACAGGGTTCAGGATAGAGCCCGGCACCCCACCCCGGATACTCTTGAGGCGTCGTAGTCGTGGTGAGATCGAACGAGGCCCATTCGCGCTGGGTGCGTGCGGCTGTCAGGTCAGCATCGCGAGTGAGCCGCTTGCCCCAGTAAACATGCTGTAGTTCATTGCGTTCATTCAGTCCCGTGACATAGGTTACGCGATCTGCATCGAGGACCCAAAGCTTGCGATCCTCGAGATAACGAATCGAAGGCTGGGCAATGGCAGGCAGTCCAACGAGGAGCACGAGGAAGCACAGTTTCAAGGACACAGATGATGATAGCTCGACTTTAGATTACATCCGCGAAAGTCTTCCGCAGTTTATAGAACCACGCGTGCCCCAATAGAAACATCACCACCGATACGATCCAAAACTTGACCAGCGGTCCTGCGGCAGGCGCACCATGCTCGAGCAAAATCGCCCGGTACCCCCGCACCAGCACGAACAACGGGTTCTTCCCCAGAATTGCCAGCGTAGTTGACGAGAACTTAGACTCGTCATAACAGATCGGCGTGATGAAAAACCACAGCGTCAAAACGAATCCCATGATCTGGCCTAAGTCCCGCATGAAGGCCCCCAGCCCCGCCAGAAACCAGCAGACGCCCAGCGTAAATAGAATCTGCGGGATCAACAGCACTGGCAGCCAGAACACAGTTAGCGGAATGGACCCTCGAATAATCAGCAGCGCCAGTAGAAAAATACCGAACGCGAATAGCTCGGTCACAACCCCGGACACCACCTGATTCACGGGCAATGTCTCTAGCGGGAAAATCAGCTTCTTCACGAAGCTGCGGTGCTCCAGCACCACCTGTGGGGCGCGCCCTGCCGGTTCACTGAATGCGAGCCAAGGCAGCATGCCTGCCAGAAAATACAAAACGAACCCAGTGGAGCTTTGGTCCTTGCCGAACCTGGTTCCCAGCACCACGCCGAACACAAAGAAGTACGTCGTCATCAGGAGCAGGGGATTCAGGACAGTCCAAAACACGTCGCCAAACGACCCCCGATAACGCGCCAGGATGTCACGCCGCGCCATGGAGCGGATCAGTCGGCGATTCCGGACGATAGTCTGAAATGGGAACTGGAACGCCTTGGGAACCGCGCGCCGGATGGCCCTCCAGCGCAGGACATTTTTCGTCGTGAGCTCGGTGGCGCTCACGCTCAGCTTCTCGTCAGCAACCTCGGCGTTTATGATCAGGAAGCGCTCTCCTCGTCGATACGCCCACCCACCGGGCTCTTCGATGGGCGATACATAAATGCGATAGCCGCCGGATTCAGGAGGAAACTCCAGCTTGAGATCCACCTTGACGGTCTGCCCTGGTGGCGTAGCGCGAGCGATCGGAATCCACTGCCCCTCGCGAATGAAGCGGTTGGTTTCCGGATCGAAAAGCTGCCAACCAACGAAGAACTGCTCCGGCTTCCACTCGCGCCGCGAGCCATTCTTAAGCTCCAAGAGCACGCTGAGCCGACGCTCGTCCGCCACACTAACTTCGATATTCCGAAACTCGGCGTTCACGAGTAGAGCCAAGCCGGGTAGCGATTGCGAACGGGTCCGATTTTGCGCCCCACGGCGTAGATCCCGTCGCCGCGCAGGTCCGCCGGCAGAATGTAGCGCTGCAGCAAGTTCGAAACCCAGGCGTGTTCGGGCTTGGGCTCGTCTCGAAACGCGCCAGTTTCCAGCACGGTTCTTTCGAAGCCCGCGTCCATCAAGAGAATATGAATCTCCTGCGGCGTGTATTCGCGGTTGTGCCGGGCATCCACCTCCGCGCCCAGCTGCGAAGGCCGAATATAAGCTTGAAAGAAGCCCGGATGGAAACCCTGCAGGATCGCAGCAACCGCACGCAAAGAGCAGATGTTCGGAGTAGTGAGCACCACATGACCGCCCGGCTTCAAGATGCGGTTGATCTCCGACATCAGGTGCATGGGATCGCCAAAGAGATGCTCGATGAGTTCGCCGCAGATCACCGTGGAGAAATATCCATCCTCATACGGGAAGCGATCTTTCTCGGCGTTGAACAGGTCGAGATCGCACTCGAATATTTCTCCATCCATAGAGGAGACGGAGCGGTGATCCACTCTGCCCGCAGGCCCGTAATAGCAGCCCCGAACCTCGCCGTAGCCTAGCTTAGTCTTCAATGCCGGC
>JANXQZ010000040.1 GCA_025353235.1 Bryobacterales bacterium | reverse complement strand
AATGCCGTGGCTCCGGGATTTGTCGAAACCGACATGACCCACGGACTGCCGCCCGAGTTGAAGGAAAAGATGCTGGCCAACATTCCTTTGCGGCGCATTGGCCAGCCTGAGGACATCGCGGGCGCGGTGGTTTTCCTGGCGAGCGATGCCGCTGCCTATGTCACGGGACATGTGCTGGATGTCAACGGCGGCATCCATATGTGAGCTACAGTCCGACTCGCCGGAGGATCTCCCGGGCGCCGGTCTTCAGCAGTCCTGGATTTGACCACAGCGCCTGAAACGCCCATCCGCCGAGCAATTCCGTTTTCAACGCCTGTCCAAATTGATAGGGAGTGAGTCGGCTCAGCGTCTCAGTGCCACGGTCCCAACGCTCGTCGCTCCAGCGCGCGATGCGCCGGTTGATCTCAGATGCAACGCGCAGGTTCGGACCATGTTTAGCTTTCCAACGCTTTTCGTAGCGCGCCAGAAAGTCTGCTGAACAATCGCCAGCTTGGATCGCTTCGGCGGCGACCTCGCCAGCCATTTTACCTGCCCAGATTGCCCAGCGAATTCCTTCGCCCAAAAGCGCCGACGGCTGACCGGCCGAATCGCCCACTCCCATGATCCCGTTCCCAACGAAGCGGTCGCATAAGCCATCGGAAGGGATCAGACCCGTGTGATACTCCACCGGCTGCGCTCCACGCAAATCCATGCCGAAGCGCTCGGCATTCTCCACCAAGCGGTTGAGGTAATCTTCGGGGTTCGCGCTGGTATCGGCGTGAATCACACCGACGCCCAAGCGGACCCGATGATTGCCGTACGGCAACGCCCACGCATACCCGCTAGGAGCGACCACGCTGCCAACGATCAGAACTACTTCTTCTTCGTTGTAATTCGGTGCATACAAATCGTATTCGGCTCCCACTCCGAAGCGCTGATGTCCATTCATCACGCCAGCTTGTCGAAGCAGTCCCGCGCGGTAGCCTGTGGCATCGATCACAATGCGGCTTCGCACGTCCATTTCCTTGCCGCGAAAATTCTTGATCTTCGCGCCCGTCGTGCGACCGGAGTCCATCGAAAGGTCGAGCACCGAAGTGGCCGGGAACACATGCGCGCCAGCCAGGATCGCGCGTTGGGCTAGAAATTGGTATGTGCGGCGGACATCCATGCCGCAGGCAATTGGCTCGTCGTATTCGAAGCGCGCAGTGCGATTGGGGGAAACAAAACGGCAAATTTTGACGGCGTGATAGAGGTGGGCGGGGATGCCAAGCTCTTCCATATCGCGGATAAAGCTGCCGCCGGAGGTGCGGGTTGGCGATCCTATTTCGGAATTCTTCTCGAATATAGCTACGGTTGCTCCGCCTCGAGCCGCAGCCTCGGCAGCAGCCAGCCCACCGGGTCCTCCGCCCGCAACGATCACGTCGACTTCCGAAAGCATGGAAGCTTCAATTTAACATTTGGGCGATTGGCGGGTATAATCTCGACAATGACGAAGACGTTGGCCCTGTTTCTGATCGCGGTTTGTTGCCAAGCCGCCGAGCCCGGCACCGACTCGTTTCTGCGCTGGCTGGACGGGATCGCACAGAAGCAGCTCGATGTGCGCGAAGCCGGGATACAGGCTATCCGCGACCCAGGTGCCGCAGCTAAGCGGCAAGAATACGTGCGGGCCAAGATCCTCGAATTAATCGGAGGGCTTCCAGATTATAAAGGTCCTCTAAACGCCCGGAAGACTGGCGAAATTCGACAGCCTGGATTCGTCATCGAGAAGATTATTTTCGAAAGCTTGCCGCATGTTTTCGTGACGGCAAATCTTTATCGTCCCGATCGGGCCGGCAAGTTTCCCGGAGTGTTGCTGCCGCTGGGACATTGGGAATACGGCAAGCCTGCCGTGCAGCAAATCGCGGGCAATTTCGCGTTGAAGGGCTTTGTAGTGCTCACGTACGACCCGTTTGGCCAGGGTGAACGGCAGCAGCTATATGATCGGCGACTGGGCGGATCTCTCGCGAATCAGGGAACCGAGCAGCACCTGCTTGCAGGAGGGCTGAGCGTGCTCATCGGCCAGAGCTTCGCCCGGTATCGGATATGGGATGCCAAGCGTGCGCTCGACTATCTGGTGAGTCGGCCGGAGATGCTTGCGGATCGCATCGGGTGTACTGGCTGCTCCGGCGGCGGAACGATCACTACTTACATCTCGGCGCTCGATGCTCGCATTAAAGTCGCGGCGCCCGCCTGCTACATCAATTCATTTCGGAAACTGTTTAGCGGTCCAGTAGGCGATTCGGAGCAGAGCCTGCCCAACTTCCTCGCTGCGGGTCTCGATCTTGCTGACTACATCGAGCTCTTCGCGCCTAAGCCCTGGCTGATCTCGTCCACACGCGATGATTTTTTCCCTCTGGAAGGAGCGCGCATTGCTTTTGAAGAGGCTCGCCGCTGGTATGGAGTCTATGCAGCGGAGGACAAGATCAAGTGGGTGGTGGGACCCGGCGGACATGGCACGCCTCTCGTGGTCCGGGAGGCGATTTATGAGTGGATGATCCGCTGGCTGAAAGGGGGCGAGGGATCGGCCGCCGAGCAAGACGTGCCGTTGCTTCCAGAGAATGCGCTTCAGGTCACGCCGACCGGGCAAGTGGCTGACCTTCCAGGCAGCCGCGAGGTCTATGACGTGATTCGCGAGGACTATCAGAAGCGCAAGCCTACAGGCCATGCGGATCTGGTCACGATGTTGCGGGAGTTGGTGGACCCTCCGCATGCTGCCCCGCCTGTTCATGCGGAGGGTCAGGCGATAAGCTTCGAGACGGAGCCCAGGCTTCAGATCAATGGGACACTGCTGGTTCCGAAGACTCAGGGGCCGCACCCGGCCGTGATTATTGTGGATACACAAGGACAGGTGCCCCAGCGAGCACTGGATTTGGCGGAGCAGGGCAATGTAGTTCTTGTTGTTGTCCCGCGCGGGCTGCCGTCCAACGTGACCTCGCGAGCATATTCCGGAGATTGGCTGCCAAATGTCCGGAGTTGGTTTATCGGCCGGAACCTGCCAGCGATGCGCGCTCATGACATTCTCAATGCATTTCAGATTTTGAAGAGTCGCCCGGACGTGGACCCGTCCAGGATCGGAGCGGAGGCGAGCGGGATCGCGGGAATCTGGCTGATGATGGCTGCTGCAGTGGAACCTGGAATCGCACGGGTGACGGTGCGCAAAACGCCTTCAAGTTTCGAGCGGGCGTTCGAGAATCCGTTGACGCGCGACCTGCATAGTGCAGTTATTCGAGGGTTTGCTTTGAAGTGGGATCTAGCGGACTTGGTGGAGGCGGAGAGGCTTTCATGGGTCGACCCAACGGATTGGCTGGGCCACGTGATGCCGTCAAAGGGGAAGTACACCTACACTCCCGCTGCTCAGTAGGAGGTTCTCAGCCAATCTTAACGAGGCTGGAGCGCTCTTCGAGGCGTGTGACTCGGGTCTCGTGGTTCCTGAGAATGGCGTCGATGGAGTCAAGCAGTTTGAGAACCTCATCAAAGCGCCGGTTTATCTCGCGGCCCATGTCATCGAACCGCTTGTTCATGTCGTCAAAACGCTTGTTGTTCGTGGTGATCGCAGCCCAGGCAGTCAAGAACATGCCAATCAGGATTGGCAGCGCGATCTGGACAAACGGTAAATTAAGGATCGCCGGGTTCATCGAGTCTCCTCATTGTACTGCTTTAGCCAGCCGATCCACATTGCTATCCTGAGAACGTATACCTCACGAAAGGAGAATGCTCATGGGATGTGGAAGCGGAATGCTGGGACCCAAAGTTCAAGAAGTCAGCGGCGGGCACCAGGTCTTTTGCGTTAAGTTCCAGAAAGAAATGCCAGGTTTGGACGAGATCCCTTTCGAGGGCCATCCGCTTGGCCAGCGCGTCTACGACAGCGTCTCGAAAGAAGCCTGGAAACTCTGGCTTGAGCACATGAAGATGATCATGAACGAGTACCGGCTGAATCTTGGCACGCAGGAAGCCCAGGAATTTCTGATCAAGCAAATGGAGGATTACTTTTACGGAGAAGGCAGCGCTTTCCCGCCTGGTTACGTGCCCCCTCAGTCAAAGGGTTAGATCACGGTTAGTGACGCGGTAATCTCAAAATCCAGAAGTGCGTGGGCGGACCGAAGAGCGCTTACCACCTCGGCTGGAGTTTCGGCCCTAGCAAACATGAAACCCAAATAGCTGTTGCCCTCGGGAAGCGGCACCAGCTTGTGGCCTGGTTTGGCCGTGATGATCACCTCTTCGATACTGGCCACTTCACCTGCTGCCTCGATCCCAGAGACGCTCCGATAAACGCCCCCGCGAGGAATGGGAATCATCATGACTCCATGGGCGTTATCGAGTAACGATTCAACGGCAACCCGTTCTCCGACGGCGTGCTTGAGGATGCGCTCTGCCAAGCCTGGCAGTACTCGCCCGCAAAGTCCGCCTATCGGGCGAGCAGCAACCTCCAGCATCCACACTCCCTCCTGATTTACTCGCATCTCTGCGTGTATTGGACCCTCGGTCAATCCCAGCGCTTGCACCGCGATCTGGGCGGTCCGTGTGATGGATTGCTGCACGGCGGATTCCTCCCGCGATGGAGTAACGTAGATGGTCTCTTCAAAGAAGGGCCCGTCCAGCGGATCCGGTTTGTCGAAGAGAGCCAGAACGTGAAGCTTTCCATCCACGACGAGTCCCTCTAGAGCCAACTCTCTTCCGGGAATGAAGCTCTCTACTTGGATAAACCGGGCGCGGACCCTCTCCGGCGCGCTCAGGATAGCTTGTATGCGATGGAAGGCCGCTACAAATTGTTGCCGTGAGTTGGCCCGAATTACGCCCCGGCTGGCGGACAGTCCGAGCGGCTTCAAGACGCACGGGTAGGTGGACTGCTCGGCAGCGCGTTCCGCTCCCTTATCCAGCCGCGCCCGGTAAAAGGTTGGTACAAGCAGACCCGCAGCCTGAAACCGAAGCCGGGCCAAGTACTTATCGCTGCAGGCTGAAACCGAGTCCACGGAGTTGTACCGGATCCCAAGCTGTTCGGCGATCACTGCCGCCACGCGGGCCGGGCGATCCCCGAGCGCAACGATGCCATCGAACTTTGGCAGCTTGGAGATGGCTTGCGCGGCAGACTCCGGATCATCGAACCGGATCGGCAAGGCGTTGTCTCCCCACGGATTATCGAGAACGTGGCAGCGATCGGTGGCAAGCGTAATAGGCAGGTCAAGACGCTCAGCGGCTTCGACGAACATCTGCGTTTGATACCCAGTGGTCGCCGCCACTAGCAGGATGCGTTTAGCAGCAGTCATCGTGCTGAATCCGGCGAACTTGAGCGATCATCTAAGGTGAGGAGTTGCACTTGTCCCCACGTACGATTATCTCCCTCTTAGCTCTCGCGGCGCCCATGCTGTTCGGCAGCGACGTTTTCTCCGACTATCGCCAGCAAAAGCCCGGCGTAACCCACAAGATCACTGCAGCGGATTTGCCCAAGCCGTACGCCACGGAAGGGGTCGACAACGGCCCACATATGGTGTCTCGCCCGGCGAACGCGCTGCCTCAAGCCCCTGCCGGATTCAAAGTGGAGCTTTATGCCAGCGGTCTCCAGCACCCGCGGCTTGCGCGAACGGCGCCTAACGGGGACCTATTCGTGGCTGCCAGCGAACCTGGCAAGATTTTCGTGTTTCGCGGAATCGGAGACGATGGCAAGGCGCAGTCCACCTCTGAGTTCGCTTCCGGCTTGCAGCAGCCATTTGGAATTGCGTTTTACCCCCTCGGACCCAATCCGAAGTACATCTATGTCGGCAATACAGACTCGGTAGTCCGCTTCGCATATACAAACGGGGACCTCAAGGCGAGCGCAAAACCCGAAGTGATCGTGCCCGACCTGCCCGGGGGCGGACGCCTGCGCGGCGGCGGACACTGGACCCGCGATATCGCCTTTTCACAAGACGGCAAAAAGATGTTCGTTTCTGTGGGATCGCATTCGAATGTGGACGACCCTGATACGACGCCAGCGGAGTTTCATCGGGCTGACATTCTGGAGTTCAATCCCGAGGGAACCGGACTGCGGATTTACGCTTCCGGGATCCGGAATGCGGTCGGAATTGCGGTGCACCCGCAAACAGGCGAACTCTGGTGTTCCGTGAACGAGCGAGACATGCTGGGCGATAATCTTGTTCCCGACTACATCACTCACGTGCAAGAGGGCGGTTTCTACGGTTGGCCGTGGTATTACACAGGCGGCAATCAGGACCCGCGTCATCAAGGCAAGCACCCGGAACTCAAGAACAAAGTGATCGTGCCCGATGTTCTGCTGCAACCCCATAATGCATCGCTGGAGATGACTTTTTATGACGGCAAGCAATTTCCCGGCGCTTATCAAGGCAGCATCTTCGCCGCCGAGCATGGCTCGTGGAATAAAGCAGTCAGGACGGGGTATGAAGTAATTAGAGTGCCTCTGAAAGGTGGCCATGCCTCGGGTGAGTACGAGGATTTTTTGACAGGTTTTGTTACACCCGAGGGGAACGTTTGGGGTCGGCCAGTCGGGGTCGCGGTTGCGTCGGATGGCTCGCTGATGGTCACCGACGACGGCTCTAACTCAATCTGGCGTGTTAGCTATTTAGGCAAGTAGGAGAATCAATCATGAATGGCTTCGATTTAACGCGGCGGCAGCTTCTAGGTTTGATCGGCGGTGTGGCCAGCTTGCACCCGCTCTTGGCTGGTGACGCGAAGCAGCATACTGTTCGCATTGTGGAGTTCGATAAATCAGGAAAACGGAAAGGAGTGGTGGACGTGGAAAAAGTAGTAAAGTCGGACGCTGAATGGAAGAAGGAACTAACGCCGGAGCAATTTCAAGTTGCCAGGAAAGCAGGTACTGAGCGCCCCTTCACAGGCAAGTATGCCGATAACCATGCTGACGGCATTTATAATTGCGTTTGTTGCGGCACTCCGCTGTTCGACTCGAAAACGAAGTTCGAATCCGGCACTGGCTGGCCCAGCTTTTGGCAGCCGCTGGCGAAAGAGAACGTGGCGAATCACAGCGACACTAGCTTCGGCATGAGCCGGAACGAGGTGAATTGCGCGCGCTGCGATGCTCATCTCGGGCATGTCTTCGATGATGGGCCGGCCCCCACGCATCAGCGCTATTGCATGAACTCTGCTTCTTTGAACTTTGTCGCTCGGGGCTAGTCTATTTTGTGGGGCGGGCAAGATTGGCCTGCCCCACGGCGATGTCAGAAGACTAGATCATGTCGCTGCTTTTACGGCTCATGTCCTCAGCCAGAATGATCGCTTCCGCTAGATCCCGCATCGGACGACGCAGCCTGCGGCTTTCATTTCGCAGACGCAGATAAGCCTCCTCTTCCGACAACGTGTATTTCTGCTGCAGAATGCCCTTGGCCCGCTCCACGAGCTTGCGAACTTCAAGCTGTCGCTTCATCTCCTGCGTTTCTTCGAGCAGCTTGGCGTTCTGCTCCTCGAGAACCGACTTGGAAATGGCGCCGCCCATCTGCTCGCCAACGAACGTGAGCAGGGCGACTTCGTCCGCACTATGGTCGTGTTCGCGGCGATGGTGAACGTTGATGACTCCGATCACATCCCCGCCGCTCACCAGCGGAACCGAAAGGAACGCGTCGTAGGTATCTTCAATCAGCCCCTGAAAGTGCTTAAATCGACGATCGGAAGCCGCGTTCGACGATAAAGCCACAACCGATTTGTGTTCCGCCACCCAACCCGTGACACCTTCGCCCATCTTCATGCGAAGATTGCCGAGGTCTGCCGCGTGTGGAACCTGAGAAGCCCTTAGAACGATTTCGCCCAGATCTCGCTCCAAGAGGTAGACCAAGCAGGCATCGCACTCAGTGACTTGCACGGTCAGTCCAACAATTTCGCCGAGCATCTCGTCCAGCGACAATTCAGAGCTGACAATGCTGCTGACGCGATGGAGGAGGGCGACCTGAGAGGTGGGTGGTTCCATAAGCATAGTGGCCATGACTCAGGGTAGGCCGAAACGTCCCCCGGGTCCAATCGAATTTTCCTATGAACGCTATATAAAGAGAGTATCCTGTTTGACAAACTCCGCGCTGGGCGTGCGGCGGAGTATGATATTCAAACGTTATTTCTCAAATGTGATCGCGGAGTCCGCTCCGAATCGCTGGTAATCGCGATAGCGAATGGTGAGGCGCATGCGCTGCGGACCGGTCCGAAACTGGAGCGTGTCGTCGCCGGAGGTCACAGCCGGAAACCAGAAACCTCCCGCTGTCTTCTCGCGCACGGTCGTGAAGTGCGGAAACAGATTTTCCGAGTGCAGAGTGCGAATCTGAGGAACCGCCTCTCCCGAGCCGCGGATGATGGAGAAGTCTTTCTTGTTTACCCAGAGCAGGCCATCGAAAAGACGCTGCCCTTGCAGGATCTGACGCGGACGCACCTGGATCACCCAACAGTCGGTGCCTTCGATGACTTCCTCGCCCCGGAACTTGGTTTCGTAGATAAACGCTTGATCGGCGGTAAGCAGGAAAGGTTGAACGTCGCGGAGGTCGCGAAAGTCCTCTCGGTCAGCTTCAGCAAGGCCAGCGAGTTTTTCGGAGGACCGGTTAACTGCTCGGTGCGGTCGTGCGAAGGCGAGAAGATGATGTCGCGTGATTCGCGGTACTCGCCAGTCTTCATGCCGCGCCGATCGAACTCTTCCACGGCGACTGTTTGTTGATAGGTGTAGTTGGCCTGCACGCGCTGCGTCTCGGTCTCGCGCTCGATGACACGCCGGATTAAATTGGCAGGCGGATCCTCCCCATGCGCGAGCGCTGCAAAGAGAACCGCCGCACAGAGGAGCCACCCGCGTTTTCGAATCACTTTCCTCATCTTAGTCCGCTTCTACGGCAAGCGTTTGCGCGAGGGTTGGGAGCGTCTCCGGCAGTTGTAGAACACGTGAGTTATTCTAGGGACGTGCGAGACAAAACACCAAAACACCACAGCCCGGAAACGCCTAAAGGCGGCGAGACGCACCAGCAAGCATCAGGCAAAGGGAGCGTCCTCACAACAAACCAAGGCCTACCTATTTCCGATAACCAGAATTCCTTGAAGGGCGGCGGGCGAGGGCCCACCCTGCTCGAAGATTTCATTCTGCGCGAAAAGATCACTCACTTCGATCATGAGCGCATCCCCGAGCGAATTGTACATGCCAGAGGCTCTGCGGCGCACGGCTATTTTCAGCCCTATAAATCCATGGCGCACGTGACCAGCGCGGCTTTCCTGGCGGACCCTGCAGTAAGGACGCCAGTATTCGCGCGGTTCTCGACCGTGGCCGGAGGAGCCGGATCGGTGGACCTGCCGCGCGATGTACGAGGATTCGCCGTGAAGTTCTACACGCAGCAGGGCAACTTCGACCTGGTGGGGAACAACATTCCGGTGTTCTTCATTCAGGACGCCATCAAGTTTCCCGATTTGATTCACTCCGTCAAGATGGAAGCCGACCGCGGCTATCCTCAAGCAGGATCGGCGCACGATACTTTTTGGGATTTTATCTCATTAATGCCGGAGTCGCTGCACATGATCATGTGGGCGATGTCGGACCGTGCTATTCCGCGATCGCTGCGGATGATGGAAGGTTTCGGCGTCAACACTTTTCGGCTGGTGAACGCCGCTGGAGAGTTCAAGTTCGTTAAGTTCCACTGGCGCCCCATTCTGGGAACCGCCGCAGTCATGTGGGATGAGGCGGTTAAGATCAGCGGCGCCGACCCGGATTTTCATCGACGCGATTTGTACGAGTCTATTGCGAAAGGCAACTATCCGGAGTGGGAATTCGGCTTCCAGCTTCTCGATCAAAAGATGGCCGATGACTTCGACTTCGACATCCTGGATGCCACGAAGCTAATCCCAGAAGAGATCGTACCCATTGAAATGGTCGGCAAAATGGTGCTTGACCGGAACCCGGATAATTTCTTTGCGGAGACGGAGCAGGTTGCCTTCTGCCCCAGCCATGTTGTGCCCGGCATTGATTTTAGCGAGGACCCGCTGTTGCAGGGACGGCTCTTTTCGTATCTCGATACGCAACTCAGCAGATTGGGATCCCCCAATTTCCATGAGCTCCCGATCAACCGTCCGAAGTGCCCGTTCGCCAATCTGCAGCGCGATGGCCATATGCAGATGGAAGTGCCGAAAGGCCGGGGCAACTACGAGCCGAACTCGATTGACCTACATGGGCCTCGGGAAACTTCGCGTGGATTCCACACGGCGCCCATTCCGGTGGAGGGCACCAAAGTTCGCTTGCGAGCGGAGTCTTTCGCCGATCATTATTCTCAGGCGCGCATGTTCTTCCGCTCGGTGACACCGCAGGAGCAAAAGCACATCGTTAAGGCGTTAACTTTCGAACTCAGCAAAGTAGACATCGTGGAGATTCGGAAGCGGATGCTCGGCCATCTCGACATCATCGATACGAGCCTGGGAAGCAAGGTCGCCGACGAACTCGGGATGACAGGTCAGGCCGAGAAGATCACGGCCGGATTGATGCCGAAGGATGTGGCGCTGAGCCCGGCTTTGCGATTGTACGGCAAATATGCGCCTACGCTGAAGGGTAGAAAAATTGGCGTACTGCTCGCGGCTGGCTTCGATGACAAACTAAAAGACGCGCTGGTTGCGGCTATCGCCAAGGAAGGAGCGGCTGCTGCGCTGATCTCGGTCAAGGTGGGCGGCGCGGAGGACTCGGCGGGTCTCAAGCACCCAGCCGACATGGCGCTTTCCGGCGGACCCTCGGTGATGTTCGATGCAGTGGCCATTCTGGCGGGACCGGCAGGGGATAAGACCTTAACGTCTAATCCCGATGCGGTCAGTTTCCTAATGGATGCGAACCGGCATCTGAAGGCGATCGCGCTTTCGGGAGTGCCAAGTTTGACAGCGAAGGCGCACGTGGGCGGGGAGGTTGGCGTCACCGAGATCGGGAAGTCGCATGATCTGGGGGCGTTTCTAGAGTTCGCCCGCAACGGCAGAGTATGGGAACGAGCTAGCGACTAGGCTTTATTTTGTCGGGGCGACTCATGATGGGTCGCCCCTGATGAGAAATGGACTTAACGGCAGAGAGAGAGTATCTTCGCCGGACAGCTTGGGGCGACTTCCCTGATGTCGTAATCCATTCGGGCGAGCGGTTCATCAAGTCACCCCCTCTACTCAAGGGCAAAGGATGGGGAAACCCGGGCCGCCGAAGGCTTGCTTGAAGATTCCATGGAGATAGCAAATCTTGATGGACTCAGGGCGCTCCTGGGATCGTCGCATCCGTTACTCCTTCCCGTACACGCGCTTGAATCTGAGGGGATGAACGTGATCCCGAGAGTCTTCGCGCGAAAACTTTCGGCGGTCTTTGATCTTTCTGTATCGCATGAAGTGATCCAGATCAACCGGGTTATTCATACGGGCGCAGACGGCTATCACAGACTTGCGTTTCCTGCTATCTTTGACGGCAACGTGGCGCGTGTCGATTATTTGATCGTAGACGACTTCATTGGCCAGGGCGGGACGATCGCCAATCTCAAAGGATTCGTTGAATCACGTGGAGGCCGAGTGATAGGAGCCACGGCCCTTGCAGGCAAATCGTACTCGGCAAAGCTGACGCCTCTGGAAAATACGTTACAAGGGTTGAGGAGAAAACATGCAAACTGGTTTGAAGAATGGTGGCTTACTACTTTCGGCTACCGCTTTGAAAGACTCACTGAGTCGGAAGCCCACTACCTCGCCCGAGTCGACGATGCTTACACCATACCAGAAAGACTTGCTCTTGCAAGGCGAACAGGAGATTGACGAAAACCTTGATGAAGCAGATGAGGTGGTGCCCTTTCGGTACTCAATCACGAGCTACGGCGCGGATCACCCGGTAGACGGCTTAATTCGGCGCATGTCGTCGGGGGACATCATCGTTCCAACATTTCAACGCGGTTATGTCTGGTCGCTTCGAGAGGCGTCTCGTTTCGTTGAATCCCTGTTACTGGGTCTACCAGTGCCGAGTATTTTTCTTTCCAGGGAGCATGAAACACAAAGGTTACTTGTAATCGATGGTCAGCAGCGTCTGTCGACACTCCGCTATTTCTACGAAGGGATTTGGCCGCTGACACGCAAAGAATTTTCTCTCAAAGGAGTGATTAGCAAGTTCGAGGGCGCTACCTACAAGAGTCTCGCTTCGGATGATCGCCGACGGTTGGATGATTCCATCGTACACGCAATCATCGTGAAGCAGGACCAACCCTCAGACGATGACAGTAGCATCTATCACATCTTTGAGCGTCTGAACACAAGTGGAGTTTCGCTTACTCCACAAGAGATAAGAACTGCGATTCACCATGGTGAGTTGAGTGACTTTCTCAAGGAATTGAACGCAGGCGCTTCCTGGCGAGCAATTTATGGTCCCGTAAACAGTCTGATGCGAGATCAAGAACTGATTTTACGCTTCTTCGCGTTGTACCACGATTCCGGTCAGTATAGCCGACCGATGAAAGGATTCTTGAATGACTTCATGGGAAGGAATAGGCACCTGACCGCAGTCCCAAAAGAGAAAATGAGATCGGAGTTCACCCAGGCCATGGAGACAATTCACCAGAGCATTGGGAAGCGCGCATTTAGATTGGCTCGCGTTCTCAACGCTGCAGTTTTCGATTCGGTTATGGTCGGAATTGCCCGGCGTCTCGCGCGAGGACCTCTCGTGAACCTTGATCTGCTGAATAAGATGTACACTGCCCTTCTCGTCAACCCTGATTTTCTCGCAGTTACTGAACGAGCTACCGCAGATGAGGAGAGTGTCGCTAAGCGGCTGGACCTCGCCACCGCTGCATTCGCGGATATCCCGTAGTACCCGGAGAGCTTCAACCAACTTCTCCGCATTGCGCTCCCGCACTGAAATATAAAATACAGATCCGCCGCGAAGCTCAGCCAACCTCCTAAGTTGGGCTACGGAATTCACCGAGAACATGCCTAGGGTTAAGAGCTTAGGGAGCGAAATAGATCTGAAAATGGGAGTAAAACAAGCTAGAATCATTAAGAACACAAAATCTGAACGGGGTGGAGCGGGCGTCTGTCCGTGACGCTTCAGCGTAGGAGTAAATTCTTGCGCGGAGGTAGAGGTATGACCAAGCTCACGCGCTGCGGCGCGCTGATGCTCGCGTTTTCGTGCGCTGGATTAGCTCAGATGCATGGCCGCGGCGAAATTCGAGGGGCCGTGCTGGATGCCACTGGCTTGCCGCTGCCTGGCGCCACGATCACCGTGCACGGCGTCGGCCCTACACGGACCCATCGCGCGATTTCCAGGCAGGACGGCAGCTTCGACTTGGGAACCCTGCCTTCCGGACTTTATACGATCGCAGGCGATGCTCCCGGCTTCCGGCAATATACAAGCACGTTTGTAAGTCCAGATGACCCGCTAAGCGCCGGCAGTGGTTTGAGGCTCGACGTGACGATGTCTGCCATTGAGCCTGTAAGTGAGCAGGCTCCTCAACACCGCGCCGCCGTTCCCATAGCACTTACCTCTTGCGGTGAAATTACCCGGAGCGGCACCTACTCGCTCAATGCCGATTTAGCCTCTACTGGCACGGCGTGCATCAGCATCCACGATGTGTCAAACGTGCTGCTGGATTGCAGAGGTTTCGGCTTCTCGGCAATGACCATCGGCGAGGCCGCCCGCTATTCGATTGCGAACTGCAAAATAGGCGCGCTGGACAACAAAAAGAAGCCGGGTTCGCCCGCGGTATCGATTCAGAATAGCCCTTATGGCTCGTTTGCGAATAACTCGGTCAACGGGGGAGTGATGCGCGTGCGGAGCAGCGCCCACGTCTCGATAACCGGAAACACGCTCGACACCGATCTGGAGCTTTTTGACAGCGACAATCTAACGATCGTCAACAATAGAATCAATTCGGAGCCGTACAGGAATTATCTGGCTGCCGCACCGGAAGCTACGGCTGCTGCCGCCTCGACACCGGTGTATTTTGTCGCGCCCGCCGACGGTCAAACTGTTTCCGGTTTGCTCGACGTAAGAGCCGGCGTGGCTCCTTCCATAAACGAGAGCGCAGGCATTACCCTGATTTTGGACGGGAGGCCTCCGACAAAGCTTTACTGGAGCGCGGCGGGCTACGATACCTTGATCAACACGGCTGTCCTGAGCGTTGGACCGCACACGTTCACCCTAAGAGCGTACGACCTGAGCGGCAACCCGTACACGTCCACAATCACAGTTTCTGTGGCTAGCTTGGTTCCCGTGCCGGTTCCCACTCCCACCCCGACGCCCACACCAACCCCCACACCCACTCCAACTCCAACTCCGACCCCTATACCCACACCGACTCCAACTCCCGCCCCGCCTCCAGTGATCTCGCCGCTTTATTTTGCTTCGCCCACCAACGGCCAAACCGTTTCCGGGCTATTCGACGTCAAAGCCGGCATGACGTTCACCGTGGACGACGGCGCTGGCATAAGACTTTCCCTGGACGGAAGGCCGCCGCAGCGCCTGTATTGGAGTTCGAGCGGATACGACACCTTGCTCAGCACTTCCAGCCTGGGCGACGGATCGCACACGATGACCTTGACGGCCAAGGATCTGGGCGGAAGCACGTACACGGCTACGGTGACGATTACGGTGTCCAACATTGTTACGCCACCACCCCCGGTGCCAACACCCACCCCGAATCCAGGCCCTACCCCGACGCCAACGCCAACCCCGGTTCCCGGCAACCAAAAGCCAGTTGGCAATTTAGACGGCGTTGCCACGGACGGGACAGTGAGCGGATGGGCGGAAGATCCAGACAACCTTTCGTTGCCTGTGCAGGTGCGAATCTATATCGACAGCAACGCAGGCACCGGCACTCCCATCGTCGCGCCGATAATTCCCCCAATTGACCCCAATAACCCACCGCTCACACCGAACGGCGACGTTTGCCACCTCGATTTGATCACCCAGAATTTGGGTTTGCTTTTGCTGCCGCCCAACCTCGCCTGCGCCACCATCAACCGCCAGTTTGTGGGACAGATCGACTATCTGGGAGTGGACGGCAAATGCTATCACGCGGATTGGAAAGGCACCGCTGCCATTAACTGCAATCCCGGTTACTTGCCGCCGAGGTTGCCGAGCGGGCAGATACCCGATCCGTTCGATGCATCCATCAACTGGCTGGCCGCCAATGCGCATTGCTACTACACTCCCGGAGACACGGGGGGCGGAGGCAACCCCTACGGCGCTAGTTCCGAAAAATTCTGCGGAGTGGGAGGAAGCGATTCGCGGAGCGCGGGGCACGTGGTTTTATTGCTGAATGTGATCAACGGCGGGGCAGGCTCGCCTCCTATCACAATTCTTACGGCATCGGATGCCGTCTCCGGCAAAGGAAATCATGGATTCCACTACAAGCTGCCAGCCTCTTACTCGGACGGCAAAACGCATCAGGCCTGGGTCTGGGCAGCCGATTTGACTGACACGTCAGGCGCATCGGACGTGCAGCTTCCCGGTTCGGCGGTGTCGTTCACACTGGGCGTGGCCCCATCGCCCACTCCTACTCCCCTGCCGACTCCGACTCCGACCCCGATCCCGCCGCCGGTTTCCGCGACGCCCCTGTACTTCGTCTATCCCGCCAATGGCCAGACCGTTTCCGGCCTGCTTGACGTCAGGGCCGGCATGACATTCTCGGTGGACGACAACGCCGGAATCACGCTATCCGTCGACGGTGGAACTCCGCAGAGGCTGTATTGGGGTTCGTCGGGCTACGATACGCTTCTGAACACGCCGTATATGAGGAGCGGATCTCACACACTAGCTTTAACGGCTACCGACGTGGGACATGTCGTACATACGGCCAACATTAGCATCACGGTGGCCAATCCTTAGCCCGGCCGAAAATTGCGGCGGCCGGGCTGTTCGACAGGTGAATGGCTCTAGGGCAGAATGGTGATCGATCTCGTCCACTCCGCAGAGTGGATGAAGTCGATTCCGTCGATCACCCGATCATAAACCAACAGGATGAAAGTGTGGGCGCAACTGGTAGAACTTGGATCCCCTGCTACGGCTGCGTGCCAAGGAGCTTTCGGCGGCATGGGTGCCGGAACGATAGCATTGGTAATTCCTGCCCACAAACGCGACGGAACCGGAACGTAGGATGCGCTATCGACGCCATCGGATTTGTTGTCGCCCCACACCGCATACAGTATCCACGTTCGCAAGTGCTGATTCGACTGGCTGGCGGTGATTTCGAAAGTCCAATCGTCCTTGCCGGCAATGTGAACAATCGAGCAAGTCGGCACTACCACGCCCGCGTGAAACACGTTCTCGATCTGGGCGATCGGCTCCTTATTATCGATCAGAAGCGTGAGCGAGCGGCCCGCGTTATTCGCCGCGCCTATCTCAACGTGCGCGCCGTTGAAGAGACGGAAGCTCAATGTGTGCAACCCGTCGGTAAGCGGAGTGGTGTCATAGTAGAGTCCGAGCGTGGGATGAATCGGCCACAAATTGATATCGTCGCGAACCTCGTAATCCGCCACGCCGGAGGGAGGGTTCACCACTGCGTCGTCGTGCCCGGTCACGCTGTTGTATTTATAGTCCGTGAAGGGCACGGTTGATTGGTCCACTCCGTCCACTTGAAGCCGGTAGAAACGCGCCCCTTCGTTCACAAACGCAAAGGTATGATTGAACACCAAGGGCAGGGTGCCGCC